>DATJDY010000148.1:0-7063 GCA_035497155.1 Luteimonas sp. | reverse complement strand
ACACCCGGCACACGCGCCAGCTGCTCGCCCACTTCGGCATCGAGCGCCCGCTGCTGGCCCTGCACCAGCACAACGAGGAGGCCGCGGCCGCGCCGCTGGTCGCGCGCCTGCTCGCGGGCGAGGACCTCGCGCTGGTGTCCGACGCCGGCACGCCGCTGGTCAGCGACCCCGGGTTCCGCCTCGTCCGCGCCGCGCGCGTCGCCGGGGTGAAGGTGAGCCCCGTGCCCGGCGCCTGCGCCTTCGTCGCCGCGCTGAGCGTCGCCGGCCTGCCCAGCGACCGCTTCGTGTTCGAAGGCTTCCTTCCCGCGAAAACGGGTGCGCGCCGCGAACGCCTCGCCGCGCTGGCGGGCGAACCGCGCACGCTCGCATTCTACGAAGCGGCGCACCGCATCCAGGAAACGCTGGAGGACATGCGCGCCGCCTTCGGTGGCGACCGCCCCGCGGTGCTGGCGCGCGAACTCACCAAACTGTTCGAAACCGTGCTCGACGGCGACCTGGCCTCGTTGTGCGAGCGAGTGGCCAACGATGCCGACCAGCGCCGCGGCGAATTCGTCGTGCTCGTGCAGGGCATGGGCGAGGACGCCGATGCGCGCGTGGCCGAGGGCCGCCGCATCTACGCCAAGCTCAGCGCCCACCTCCCGCCTTCCACGGCGGCACGGGTGGCGGCCGAACTCAGCGGCGCGCCCCGCAAGGCGCTCTACGGCGGGAATGGCGGCGAAAGCAGCGGCGAAAGCGCGGGATAGGCCATTGCAGCGTAGAATCCGCGGCGGCGGAGCCGGCCAGACAGCCGCGTCATGCATTTCGGTGCATGCCGAGGAAAGTCCGGGCTCCACAGGGCACGGTGCCAGGTAACGCCTGGGCGGCGCGAGCCGACGGAAAGTGCAACAGAAAGATACCGCCGAACGGCGTCGCAAGGCGCGCGTGGCAAGGGTGAAATGGTGCGGTAAGAGCGCACCGCGAGCCTGGCAACAGGCCGGCACGGCAAACCCCACCGGGAGCAAGGCCAAATAGGGACCTCATGACGTGGCCCGCGTCGGGTCCGGGTAGGCTGCTCGAGCGTAGCGGTGACGCTGCGCCTAGAGGAATGGCTGTCCACGACAGAACCCGGCTTATCGGCCGGCTCCGCCCCTTTTCCCCTGTGCGCGCAGCGCACAGGGGAAAAGGGGCGCGCCTTCTGCCTGGCTGCGCCAGGCAGAACCCAAGCCGCTGCGCGGCTTGGGCCCCGGCGCTGGCATACCGCCAGACCCCCATCCGCGCTGCGCGCGGATCGCCCCCTGACTCAGGGGGCTGGGTACTCACCGGAGCGGTGGCGCGACCTGATCGGAGAGCCGCGGAGCAGTGCTGCGCGATGGTGCGGTGCGGCAAAAGTGAATGCAGAGGGTGGGTGCGGTCGGTTCGCGTGAAGGCGGAACGTGACCAATCTCAAAATTTGAGATGAAACAGGAGGTTGTGGATAAAGCTTGAACAAGTGTCTGAAGTTCGCTGCAAGTCTTTGACGCGCCTAGTGAAATTGCCTGTTGAAAGTTGTTGACAACCCTGGGGGCCACTCCTAAGGTGGCGACTCGTGGGGAAACCGGGAAATTAGTGGTTTCTCTTGGGTCGCAAACCCGCTTGAGACGGGGAATCGGGCAGGCAATGTTCCAGGGCGAGACCGCCATCACCATCGACGACAAGGGCCGGCTGGCGATTCCCACCGCCTACCGCGACCTTGTCGCGCGCGCGTCCGGGAACCGTCTCGTCGTTACCTACAACCCGTTCGATGCGGGCTGCCTCTATATCTACCCGCACGACGTGTGGGAAACGGTGCGCGACCAGGTCAACGCGCTGCCGCGCACGCGCGCCGTCAACCGCCAGCTGCAACTGAAGCTGGTCGGCGCCGCGTGCTTCGTCGAACCCGACGGCAGCGGCCGCATCTCGATTCCCGCCTCGCAGCGCAGCGCCTGCGCGCTCGACAAGCGCGCGGTGCTGCTCGGCATGGGCGACAAGTTCGAACTGTGGAGCGAGCAGTCGCACCACGCGCAGATCCGGCAGACGCTCGGCGACGCGGACCTCGGCGACGACCTGCTCGAGTTGCGGCTATGACGGGCGGTGGCCACGCGGATGCCCGCGCAGGCCACCTTCCGGTGCTCTACGACGAGGTCATGGAAGGCCTCGCCGTGAAGTCGGAGGGAACGTACCTGGATGGCACGTTCGGGCGCGGTGGCCATGCGCGCGGCGTGCTCGCGAAGTTGGGCCCCGGAGGGCGGCTGCTGCTGATGGACAAGGATCCCGAGGCGATCGCCAGCGCCGGACGCGAGTTCGGCGGCGACCCGCGCGTCGCGATCTTCCGCGGCAGCTTCGCCGACCTCGCGCATTGGGATGCGACCGCCGCGGGCCTCGATGGCGTGCTGTTCGACCTCGGCGTTTCGTCGCCCCAGCTCGATGTCGCCGAGCGCGGCTTCTCGTTCGCGAAGGACGGCCCGCTCGACATGCGCATGGATCCCGAGCGCGGCGAAAGCGCGGCGCAGTGGCTCGCGCGCGCCGACGAGAAGGAAATCGCCGACGTGCTGTGGACGCTGGGCGAGGAGCGCATGTCGCGCCGCATCGCGCGCGCCATCGTCGGCACCCGCGCGCAGAAGCCGCTGGAGCGCACCGCGCAGCTCGCCGATCTCGTCGCATCGGTCGTGCCGCGCGGCAAGGATCGCAGCCATCCCGCCACGCGCAGCTTCCAGGCGATCCGTATCCACGTGAACCGCGAACTCGGCGACCTGGAAGATGGCCTCGAGGCGGCGTTCTCGCGGCTGAAGCCCGGCGGGCGCCTCGCGGTGATCAGCTTCCATTCGCTCGAGGACCGCATCGTCAAGCGTTACATGGCCGCGCGCGCCAAGGCGCCGCCGGCGAACCGGCGCCTGCCCGAGACGCAAGTGTTCGTGCCGACGCTGCGCACCGTCGGCGATGCGCGCAAGGCGGGCGAGCGAGAGCTCGCGGCCAACCCGCGCTCGCGCAGTGCGGTGCTGCGCGTCGCCGAGCGGCTCGCGGCCGAGGGCCGGCAGGTGGCCGCATGACCCTGCGCATCGTGCTCGCGCTGGTGGTCGTCGCGAACGTGCTGAGCGCGATCGGCATCGTCTTCGCGCGCCACGAGCACCGGCAGCGCTTCATCGAGCTCACGCGCCTGGAGAAGGCGCGCGACGAGCTCAACATCGAATTCGGCCGGCTCCAGCTCGAGCAGGCGACGTGGGCGGAGAGCAACCGCATCGACCAGGTCGCGCGCACGCGGCTGGGCATGGCCTTCCCCGAGACGCGCGACATCGTGGTGGTGCGCCCGTGAACGCGCGCGGCACGCCCCGTTCCGCCCGCCCGGGCAAGCCCAAACCGAAGGCTGCGCGCGGCGAAGGCCGCGGCTTCGGGCTGCGCGCGCGGCTGCTGCTGGTCACCGGCACGCTGGGCCTGTGCTCGCTGGCGCTGGTCGGCCGCGCCGTCGACCTGCAACTCGTCGACAACGATTTCTACCGGCAGCAGGGCGACGCGCGCTTCGTGCGCGAGATCCCGATCCCGACTTCGCGCGGCATGATCACCGACCGCAACGGCGAGCCGCTCGCGGTGTCGTCGCCGGTCGAATCCGTCTGGGGCAACCCCCAGGAGCTGCTGCGCAACCCCAACCGCCTGCCGCAGCTCGCGGAAGCGCTGGGCGTGCCGCTCGACCAGCTCACGCGCAAGCTGGGGCAGAAGAGCGACAAGGAATTCGTCTACCTCAAGCGCCGCATCAACCCGGACGAGGCGAAGGCGATCCTCGCGCTCGACATCCCGGGCGTGTCCTCGCAGCGCGAGTTCCGCCGCTTCTACCCGCAGGGTGAAGTGCTGTCGCAGGTGCTGGGCTTCACCAACATCGACGACCGCGGCCAGGAGGGCGTGGAGCTCGCGTTCGATGACTGGCTGCGCGGCACGCCCGGCATCCAGAAGGTGATCCGCGACCGCCGCGGCCGCATCGTCGAGAACGTGGACCTGGTGCGCCCGGCGGCGCCCGGCCACGACCTGACGCTGTCGATCGACAGGCGCATCCAGTACCTCACCTACCGCGAGCTCAAGCGCGCGCTGCTCGAGACCGGCGCCAGCAGCGCATCGGCCGTGGTGCTCGACATCGCCACCGGCGAAGTGCTGGCGATGGCGAACCTGCCGACCTTCAACCCCAATGCCGTCGACGGCAGCCACCGCGACGCGCACCGCAACCGCGCGGTGACCGACGTCGTGGAGCCGGGCTCGACGATGAAGCCGGTGACCGTCGCGGCCGCGCTCTCGATGGGTGCGGTCACGCCCGAAACGCTGATCGACACCAACCCCGGCTGGATGCCGAACGGCCGCTATCGCACGACCGACACCAGCAACCACGGCGTGCTGACCGTGACCGGCGTGATCACGAAGAGCTCGAACGTCGGCGCCGCGAAGATCGTCAACATGCTGCCGGATCGCGCGTATTACGACTTCGTGCGCCAGTTCGGCTATGGCAGCCTGCCGGGCAGCGGTTTCCCGGGCGAATCCGCGGGCGTTTTGCCGTCGCCGTCGAGCCCGGGCTGGTCCGGCACGACCAAGCAGACGATGGGCTACGGCTACGGCCTGTCGGCGACGCCGCTGCAGATCGCCGAGGTGTATGCCGCGTTCGCGAACGGCGGCCGCATGATCGCGCCGACCTTCGTGAAGGGGCAGCGCAACGAACCGCGCCAGGTGCTCGACCCGAAGATCGCCCACGAAGTCATGAAGATGATGCAGACGGTCACGGAGCCGGGTGGCACCGCGACCACGGCCGCGATCCTCGGTTACCACGTCGCCGGGAAGACCGGCACGGCGCGCATGGCCAGTGGCGGCGGTTACGCCGCGCGCAAGTACGTGTCGACGTTCGCGGGCGTCGTGCCCGTGGACAATCCCCGCTTCGCGATGGCCGTGGTAGTCAGCGAGCCGGATCCGAGCCGTCGCGGCTACTACGGCGGCTCCGTGTCCGGCCCGGTCTTCCACGACGTGATGCAGGGCGCGCTGCGCCTGATGGACGTGCCGCCGGACGACATCGGCAGCTGGCTCGCCGCGCAGGAGAAGCAGAAGCGGAAGGCGGGAACGGGGAACGGGGAACAGGGAACGGTCGGTTCCATGGCGGTCGCTGCAGCTGCGGCTGCGGCTACGGTTGCGGCGACGCCGGCGGTGGCGCAATGAACCGGCGGATGCGGCTGGCCGAGCTGCTGCCCGATGTGGTGGCCGTGCCTGCGGGGCTCGAGGTGTCGGGGCTGGTGCTCGACAGCCGCGACGTGCGCCCCGGCGATGCGTTCGTCGCGATCGCCGGCTTCGGCGCGCACGGGCTGCTGTTCACGGAGCAGGCGCGCAGCCGCGGCGCGGCGGCGATCCTGTTCGAGCCGCCGGCGCCCGCCACCGCGCCCGCGCCCCACGATGCGATTCCGGTTGCCGGACTGCGCGCGCGCATGGGCGCGATGGCCGACGAATTCCATGGCCATCCGTCGCGCGCGATGACGATGGTCGGCGTCACCGGCACCAGCGGCAAGACCTCGACCGTGCAGCTGCTCGCGCAGGCGCTGTCGCTGCTCGGCACGCCCGCCGGCACGATCGGCACGCTCGGCGCCGGGCTGTACGGCAAAGTGGTCGCGACCGGCTTCACCACGCCGCTGGTGCTGCAGATGCATGCGTTGCTCGCGCAGCTGCGCGACGAAGGCGCGCGCGCAGTGGCGATGGAAGTGAGTTCGCACGCCCTCGACCAGGGCCGCGTGGATGCCGTGCACTACGACGTGGCGGTGTTCACCAACCTCACCCGCGACCATCTTGATTACCACGGCGACATGGCCACCTACGGCGCGGCGAAGGCGAAGCTGTTCAAGCGCCCGGGCCTGCGCGCGGCGGTGGTGAACATCGACGACGCCTTCGGCCGCGAGTTGCTGGCGGCGCTGCCGTCCGGCGTGCGCGGCATCGGCGCGAGCTCACAGGGCGCCCAGGGCGACGTGCGCGCGGAGAACCTGGCGCTTGGCGACGAGGGCCTCGCCTTCGACCTGGTGGTCGGCGACGCGCGACGCAGCGTGCGCTCGCCGTTGCTGGGCCGGTTCAATGCCGACAACCTGGTCGCGGTCGCCGGCGTGCTGCATGCGCTCGGCATCGACGCAGATGCCATTGCCGCGGTCCTGCCGCGCCTGGAACCGATCGCCGGGCGCATGAACCGCCTCGGTGGCGGCGATGCGCCGCTGGTGGTCGTGGACTACTCGCACAAGCCCGACGCGCTGCAGCAGGCGCTCGAGTCGCTGCGCGGCCACCTGCGCGGCCAGCTCGTCTGCGTGTTCGGCTGCGGCGGCGAGCGCGACCGCGGCAAGCGCCCGCAGATGGCGGCGATCGCCGAGGCCGCGGCGGGGCTGGTGATCGTCACCGACGACAATCCGCGTGGCGAGGATGGCGACGCCATCGTCGCCGACATCATGGCCGGATTCGCCGAGCCGTCGAAGGTGGTGGTCGAACGCGACCGTCGCCGCGCGATCGAACGCGCCGTCGGCGCGGCGCGGCCCGGCGACATCGTGCTGGTCGCGGGCAAGGGCCACGAAACCTACCAGGACGTCGCGGGGATCAAGCATCCCTTCGACGACCGCGAAGTCGCCGCCGCCGCGCTCGCCGCGCGCCGCCCGGAGGCGCGCGCATGAGGCCGCTGCCGCTCTCGCGCATCGCGAACTGGACCGGCGGACGCGTCCACGGCGCGGATGCGACGGTCGACGCCGTGTCGATCGACACGCGCGCGCTCGCGCCTGGCGATGACCACGCCACCTTGTTCGTCGCGCTCAAGGGCGAACGTTTCGACGGCCACGACCATGCCGCCGCCGCAGTGGCCGCCGGCGCGCGCGCGTTGCTGGTCGCGCGCGTGCTGCCGCTGGACGTGCCGCAACTCGTCGTGGCGGACACCGAGCGCGCGCTGGGTGATTTCGCCGGCGCGTTGCAGCGCGGTCGCGGCACGCGCATCGCCGCGGTCACCGGCAGCAACGGCAAGACCAGCGTCAAGGCGATGCTACTGCCGATCCTGCAACGCATGGTCGGCGGAGACGGCAGCGGCGCC
>DATJDY010000147.1:0-1702 GCA_035497155.1 Luteimonas sp. | reverse complement strand
GCATATCCCAGATCCAGGTCTCGTGGGCGATCCGGCGAGCAATCAGCCGGCTTCGCAGCGCCGCCGGTGCAGCGCCGCATGCACCCGCCGAGCGTCGCTGGGCCGCCTGACGCGTCTAGATGATTGATTCCGCGGTTCGGTCAGACTGCGAGCGCGGCGAATGCGCGGGTCGGCTGGCCGAGCCGGTGGTTGAGAGCGATTCCGGCGGCCAGCGCGAGCAGCTTGGCCGCGATGCGAGCGCGTAGTCCGATCAGCGTTCGTGCGTGATGGTCTTCGAGGCCGAGGCGGTCTTTGAGCGTCCAGAAGACGGACTCGATGCGTTGGCGGATGCCCGAGAGGTGCAGGCCGTTGTCGGGTTCATCGGCGCGTGCGGGGCGCAGCACGACCGCGCCGAAGCGCTCGGCGAGGATGTCGGCGAACTCGCGTCCGGCGTAGCCCTTGTCACAGACGATCGCTTCGCCGCCATGCAGCGCAAACGGCAACAAGCGCAGCGCGACCTCGCGCTCTTTCTGGTCGGCGGGCGCCAGAATCGCGGCGCGTGGGGTGCCGTCCGGGGCGCAACACAGGTGCAGGCGCATGCCCCAAAACCAGCGCGAGTGCGAGCGGCAGTACCCGTAGCCGCAGGCGTCGGCGAGCTCGGAGCGGCGCGCGGTCTCGACCGAGCGCCCGCACTCGACCGGCGTGCTGTCGAGCAACACCACCTCGTCAGTCCAGCCGGGACTGTCGGCGGCGAAGACGCCGATCAGCCACTCGATCGTCTCGGTCAGCCGCCGCCGGCGCTTGTGAAACCCGGGCTGCTTGGGCAGCCGCGGAAACAGATGCGCGAGCCGCTTGCCCGCGACCGCGAGGAACTCGCGATCGGACGCGATGCCGATCACCGCCTGGGCCACGCAGAGCGTGACGACCTCCGCATCCGTCACGCTTCGCCTGGCGTTCTTCGCCCGCTCGGGCAGGAGATCGTCGGCCGTGCAGAACACGGCAATCAGCAGCAGGTCGAGGTCGGCGAGCATCGTGGCCCCCTGGGTCGACGGCGCGATAAAGGCACCGCCGACTTCGACCCGCTGCGTTACGTCTCCTACTTCACGACCTCCGTCGTGGAATCAGTCATCTAGCCCGCCAGTGCTTCGGCCACGACCGCTTCGTCCGGCGTGATGCGCGGCGCCCGCAGCGCGCCAACCACCAGATTCACCAGCGCGATCCCCGCGGCGACGTACAGCCCGCGCTGGAAGCCGTCGGCCAGCGCCGCCGGCTGCGAAGAGCCGTGGGCCAGCGCGTCGGTCACGCGCGACGTCGCCGCGGTCGAGATGATCGCGAGCCCGAGCGCGCCGCCGACCTGGAACGCCGTCGTCACGATGCCCGACGCCGCGCCGGCGTCCGCATGGGGGACCTCGGCGACCGCCGCGATCTGGTTGGACACACCGACGAGCGGCAGGCCGAGGCCGAACACGACCAGCCCGGGCAGGATGTCCGCCGCGTAGCTCGCGGACGCGTCGACCTGGGTCAGCATCAGCAGGCCGACGACGCCGATCGCCGAGCCGGTGATGTACGCGACCCGCGTGCCGTAGCGCGTGACGAGTTGCGAGCCGACCGTCGCCGAGAGGATCGCCGCGATGCCCATCGGCACGAACTGGACGCCGGCCTGCAGCGCGCTGTCGCCGTGGACCTGCTGCAGGTACAGCGCGGTGAGGAAGAACATGCCGAG
>DATJDY010000146.1:0-7429 GCA_035497155.1 Luteimonas sp. | reverse complement strand
GCGTTTTGGCCGCCTCGCCGGTGATCCAGCCCTGCGCCGGCAGGCGCGGCGCCGGGTCGTCGGCCGCGCGCAGGTCGTACTGCGCACCGGACCACGAGCCGCGCACCACGTCCCAGCCGTAGGACGCGCCGGCGGTGTCGTGGATGATCAGCGCCGCCTTCGCGCCCTTGCGCGCGGCTTCCTCGAACTTGTAGGTCCAGCGGCCGTAGTAGGTCATGCGCTTGCCTTCGAACAGCGAGGCGTCGCCGGCGTGGAAGCCCGGGTCGTTGACCAGCACGACGACGGTCTTGCCTTTCACGTCGACGCCGGCGTAATCGTTCCAGTGCTGCTCGGGCGCGTCGACGCCGTAGCCGACGAACACCAGGTCGCTGCCGTCGATCTTCACTTCCGGCTGGCCACTGCGCGTGCCGATGACCATGTCGTCGCCGGCCTTCAGTACGCGCGGCTTGCCGTTGACGTCGAGGGTCAGCGTGGTGCCGGGCGCGGCGGTGGTCTCCACCATCGGCACGGTCTGGTACCACTCGCCGTGGTTGCCGGGCTGCAGGCCGATGCGCTGCATCTGCGCCTTGATGTATTCGACCGTCCTGTCTTCGCCAGGCGTGCCGGGCCCGCGGCCCTCGAACGCGTCGGAGCTGAGGGTTTTCACGTGCTCGGCGAAGTCGCCGGCGTCGATCGCCGGCTTGAACGCGTGTGCCGGCGCGGCGGCGGTTGCCGCGGCGGGCGGCGGCGTTGCGGCATCGCCGGGGGCGGCGGGCGCGCCGCGCTGGCAGGCGCCGAGCGCAGACGCGCAGGTCAATGCGGCGGCGAGGAGGGCGATCTGGTGGCGCATCGGCGGTTCCCGCAGTGGAAAACCCCGATGCTACCGCGCGGAGCCGACCCGTGGTCGGCTCCGCGATGGCCGCAGCCGACCGTGGGTCGGCTCTACGGCGCTTACTCGGCCGGCGGCGTGGCGCCCGAATAGCGCTTCGCGGTGGCGCCGGTGACGGCGCCGATGCGCGCGCTGGCATGCACGTACAGCACGACCTCGCGCTCGAACACGAGCGGGCCGTCGACCACGGCGTTCGGGCCGATCACGATGCGCGGCGGCTCCTGCTTCTTCCAGTTCCAGTTGAAGCCGCTGCGGTTGGGCTTCTCGACGTGGATGCGGCCCTTGACGTGCGAATCGGCTCCGACCGTGATGTCGCCGGCCACGGTCTCGATGTTGCCGCCGACCTCGGTGCCGACCAGGCCGATGGCACCGTTGACGTTGGACACGTCGTCGCGCACCACGCTGCCGCGGTCGAAGTAGATCGAGCCGTTCACCGTCTCGACGTTGCCGTCGATCTTCGCCTTGCGGCCGAGCCGGATGCCGCCGTTGACCGTCTCCAGGCTGCGCGCGGACACGTTGTCGCCGCCCTGGATGCCACCGTTGACGGTGGAGGCTTCGTCGGCGCTGGCGCCATCCTCGAGGCGGATGCTGCCGTTGACGGTCTCCAGGTCGCCGTAGCGCTGGCCGGATTCGGCGGTGATGCTGCCGTTGACCTTGTCGATGCTCTGCTGGGCGAAGGCGGGGCCGCTCGCAGCGCCGGCGCACAGGACCGTGGCCAGCGTCAGGGCGAGGATCGCCCGGCGGTTGTGGGTGCGGGTGCTGCGGGTGGGGGCGTAACTACCGGAGCGGGTCATCGCGGTGCTTCCGTTGGCGGGGTTGTAAGGACATGGATGCGGCCAGGGCGCGATCGGTTTAACCGGGTTCGCGGGACCGGTGCCGTTAGAATCGCCAGCGTACGCCTGCCCATGGACCGATCGCCTTGCCCAGCCCCGCCGCCCCCCGCCCCAAACCCGTCGTCCTGATGATCCTGGACGGCTGGGGCCATCGCGACGACCCGGCCGACAACGCGCTGGCCCAGGCCGACCTGCCGAACTGGCGCGCCCTGCTGGCCAGCTGCCCGCACACCCTGATCCACACCGAAGGCCGCCACGTCGGCCTGCCCGACGGGCAGATGGGCAACTCCGAGGTCGGCCACATGAACCTCGGCGCCGGCCGGATCGTGTACCAGGACCTCACCCGCATCGACGCGGCAATCGACGACGGCAGCTTCTTCGGGAACGCAGGCCTGCTGCGCGCCTGCCGCGCGGCGATCGAAAGCGGCGGCACGCTGCACGTCATGGGCCTGCTGTCGCCCGGCGGCGTGCACAGCCACGAGCGCCACATCTTCGCGATGCTCGAGCTGGCCGCGCGCGCCGGCGTGCCGCGGGTGGCGGTGCATGCCTTCCTCGACGGCCGCGACATGCCGCCGAAATCGGCGCGGCCGAGCCTCGAGGCGCTGCAGGCGAAATGCACCGCGCTTGGCAACGCTCATGCCGTGGAAATACGTGTCGCGAGCGTCGGCGGCCGCTACTACGCGATGGACCGCGACAAGCGCTGGGACCGCGTGCACCTGGCCTGGGACGCGATCGTGGAGGCGCAGGCCGCGCAACATGCGCCGGATGCGCTGGCCGCGCTCGAGGCCGCGTACGCGCGGGGCGAGAACGACGAATTCGTCGCGCCCACGGTGATCGACGGCGCATCACCGATGGCCGATGGCGATGCCGTCGTGTTCATGAACTTCCGCGCCGACCGCGCGCGACAGCTCACCGCCGCGTTCGTGGATCCGGCGTTCAAAGGCTTCCAGGCGCGCCGCCCGAAGCTGTCGTGCTTCATGTGCCTGACCGAGTACGACGCGAAGCTGCCGGCGCCGGTCGCGTTCGCCCCCGACGACCTGACACACACGTTCGGCGACGTGCTCGAGGCGAACGAACTGTCCCAGCTGCGCATCGCCGAAACCGAGAAGTACGCGCACGTCACCTTCTTCTTCAGCGGCGGCCGCGAGGAACCGTTCGCCGGCGAGGAGCGCATCCTCGTGCCGAGCCCGAAGGTCGCGACCTACGACCTGCAGCCGGAAATGAGCTGCCCGGAAGTGACGGCGAAACTCGTCGACGCGATCCGCGCGCGCCGCTACGACGCGATCGTGTGCAACATCGCCAACCCGGACATGGTCGGCCACACCGGCGACCTGCAGGCCGCGATCCGCGCCGCCGAAGCCGTGGACGTCGCGATCGGCGCCGTCGCCGCAGCCGTGCGCGAAGCGGGCGGCGCGCTGCTCGTCACCGCCGACCACGGCAACCTCGAGATGATGCGCGATGCCAGCACCGGCCAGCCGCACACCGCGCACACCGTCGGCCCGGTGCCGCTGCTGTACGTCGGAACGCGCGCCGGTGCCAGGTTGCGCGCCGGCGGCGCATTGCGCGACGTCGCGCCGACGCTGCTCGACCTGCTCGCCCTGCCGCAGCCGGTGGAAATGACCGGCCGCAGCCTGTTCGAAGGCGGCGCAGGCTGATGCGGCGGGCGCTGGCCCTGGCGTTCGCGCTGGCCGTGCTGCCCGCGCTGCCGGGCATCGCGCACGCGCAGAACACCGGGGACACCCAGCGCAAGCTCGACCAGGCGCAACGCGAACTCAAGGCCGTCGCCGCCGAGCGCAGGCGGATCGAAGGCCAGCGCGGCGCCGCCTCGCGCGAACTGCGCAGCCTCGACGAGAAGCTCGGCGATTCCAGCCGCGCGCTGCACGACACCGAATCGCGGCTCGCGCAGCAGCGCGCCGAGCTGGCGGCACTGCAGCGCAAGCGGGAGGACCTGCAGGCCAGCCTCGCCGGGCAGCGCAAGGAACTCGCGGCGCTGTTGCGCTCCGCCTACACCATCGGCAACGCCGCGCCGCTGAAGCTGATGCTCGCCCAGGACACGGCCGCCGCCGCGGCGCGCATGCTCACCTGGCACCGTTACCTGCAGGCCGATCGCAGCGCGCGCATCGCCAGGCTCACCGCCGACCTCGCCGGTCTGCAGCAGGTCGAAGCGCGCATCGCCGCCGAGCAGGCCGCGCTCGACAGCACGCGCGGGCGCCAGCGCACGCAGGTCGCGCAATTGAAGGACGCGCGCCAGGAGCACGCGCAAGCCGTCGAGAAGCTCGACGCGCGCTACCAGGACAAACGCAGCCGCGAACAGGCGCTGGGCAGCGATGTCGCCGGCCTGAAGAAGCTGCTGCAGCAGCTGCGCGCCGCCGCCGCGCGCGCCGAAGCGGCGCGCCGCGCGGAAGCCGAACGCGCCGCGCGCGCAGCCCGCGAGGCCAAGGCTGCCGGCAAGCCTGCACCGCCGCGTGTTGCGCCGCCCGTGGTTCCGGCCGGCCCCGCGCTTCGCGTGGGGGGCCTGAACTGGCCGCTCGCCGGCAACCTGCTCGCGGGCTACGGCGGCAAGCTGCCCGACGGCGGCCGCAGTTCCGGCCTGCTGATCGCTGCGCCTGCCGGCACGCCGGTCAAGGCGGTCGCCGACGGCACCGTGGTGTTCGCCGACTGGATGAACGGCTATGGCCTGATCCTGATCATCGACCATGGCAACGGCTACATGAGCCTGTACGCGCACAACGAAGCGTTGCTGCGCGACGCCGGCGAACGGGTCAAGCGCGGCGATGCCGTCGCCAGCACCGGCAATTCCGGCAGCGCCGGCCCCGTCGGCCTGTACTTCGAACTGCGCCGCAACGGCGATCCGGTGGATCCCGGCGTGTGGCTGAAGCAATGAGGACACCCCGATGAACCGCCCCACGATGAACCGATCCACGCTGCTCGCGCTCGCCTTCGTCCTCGCCGCCACGCCCGCGCTCGCGCTGGCGCAGCAGCAGGCGCCCGTCTCGCCTGCGCAGGACAAGCCGCAACCGCAAGCGCAGCCGCAACCGCAAGCCGATGATGAAGGCGGCGAAGACAGCGACCAGGCCTTGCCGCCCGCCGACGATCCGGACGCGTCCGAGGCCGCCGCCACCCAGGTGCCGCTGGCCGAGATCAAGCGCTTCGTCGGCGTGTTCAACGCCGTGCGCGAGGCCTACGTGGATCCGGTCAGCGACGAACAGCTGATGCACGCCGCGATCAAGGGCCTGCTGCTCGACCTCGATCCGCACAGCACCTATTTCGACAAGGAAGACGCCGAGGCCTTCGACGAAGAGACCAGCGGCGCCTACGAAGGCATCGGCGTGGAAGTGCAGCCGCAGCCAGACGGCAGCATCCAGGTGATCGCGCCGATCGACGACACGCCCGCCGCGCGCGCCGGCGTCAAGGCCGGCGACCTGATCGTCGCGGTCGACGGCAAGCCGCTGCAGCCCGGCGACGACGGCATGGGCCCGCTGCGCGGCAAGCCCGGCACGAAGGTGGTGCTGACCATCGAACGCGCCGGCCTCGACAAGCCAATCGACATCCCGGTGATGCGCGACACGATCCGCGTCGCCAGCGTGCGTGGCCGGATGCTGGAGCCGGGCTACGGCTACATCCGCGTCGCCGCGTTCCAGGCCGACACCGCCGCCGACTTCGAGCGCGTGCTCGGCAACCTGCAGACCCGGTCGGGCGGCCTGCGCGGCCTCGTGCTCGACCTGCGCAGCAATCCCGGCGGCCTGCTCGTGTCGTCGGTGCAGATCGCCGACGACCTGCTCGACAAGGGCGGCATCGTCAGCACGCGCGGCCGCATCCCCGCCAGCGACAGCAAGTTCGACGCCACCCCCGGCGACCTGCTGAAGGGCGCGCCGCTCGTGCTCGTCGTCGACGCCGGCACCGCCAGCGCCGCCGAAGTGCTCGCCGGCGCGCTGCACGACAACCACCGCGCGCGCATCGTCGGCAGCCGCACCTTCGGCAAGGGCTCGGTGCAGACGCTGCTGCCGCTCGACAACGGCGACTCGGTGAAGCTCACCACCGCGCGCTACTACACGCCCAGCGGCAAGTCGATCCAGGCGCTGGGCATCGCGCCGGACGTGGTGCTGCACGCGCCCGTCGACGCGACCGCCGCCGGCAAGGACGGCGCGCCGGCCGACGCGCACGGCGGCAATCCGGTCGTCGCGCCGATCACCGAAGCCACGCTGCCCGGCCACCTGCTCAGCGAGGAAGAAGGCGCGCTGCCCGGCGACAACGCCGGCGAAGTGCTCGACGGCGACGCGCCGATCCAGGCCGCGCTCGCCGAGCTGAAGAAGAAGCAACCCGCCGCTCGCTGAGGCGCGCGCGACGCTGAGGCGCGCGCGACGCCGTGCCGATGCGGCGCCGCTAGAGCGCCGGCGCGGGATCGTCGCCGAGGCGCAGGCGCAAGGCGTGCATGAGCGTCGTCGGCCGCGCCTGGATCGTGCGGCCGTTGCGCTGCCGCCCGAGTTGCTGCGCCAGTTCCACCAGCACCGGCCGCGACTGCAGCGGCACGTCGCGGAACGCGCGCAGCAATTCCAGTTCGTGCGCGTCGTCGACAACGATGCCGTTGCCGGGATCGCTGACCGACATCGCCGCCGACGGCAGCATCGCGCCGCGCCCGGTCGCGAGCCATTCGAACTGAACGCCGGTCGAGACCGCGATCGAGAGCAGGTGCCCGATGTTCGGCCGTTTCGGCTTGCTGGATTCCCAGTGGCTGACCGCGCTGCGGTGTACGCCGACGTGTTGCGCGAGCGCGGCCTGCGAGATGCCGCCATGCCTCCGCGCGCTGCGGATGCGTTGCGTGAGTTCCACGGTGTCCTTCCCCTGATGTGCGTCACGTGGGTGACAACGCATGGCATTCCTTGCCATGCGGAGCGCACCATAGCGCAGCGTTTCCGGCGTGAGCAATGGTCAAAACCGCGCGCGCAAAGCCGGTAGCGGTACCAGTGCGCGAAAACGCGCCCGGGTCGTGGTATGGATAGGCGCGCCGCAGGCAATGGAAAGGAAGTCTTGCTTGTTCGTCTCGATCCCCACCCGCCACCACCACCACATCCGCTGGGCCACGCCCGTGCTGTTCGCGGTGCTGTGGGCGGCCTACCTGTGGGCGAGCGCGCTGGCGCCGGCGGGCAAGCGCGCGTGGCTGCTCGACTGGGGCGCGCTGACCGGCGGCCAGGCCGTCGCCGGCACCTGGCATGCGCTGTGGTTCGACGGGCGCTGGGTGCAGCTGTTCAGCGCGCTGTTCCTGCACGCGGACTGGGCGCACCTGCTGGGCAACCTGGTGTTCCTGCTGATCTTCGGCCTGCCGGCGGAGCGAGTGATGGGCGCGGGGCGGCTGCTGGTGCTGTTCCTGCTCGGCGGCGCGGTGGCGAACCTGGCCGCGGTGCTGGCGATCGACGGGCCGGATCGCCTGCTGATCGGCGCCAGCGGCGCGGTGTCGGCGCTGATCGGCGCGTACCTGGCGCTGTTCCCGCGGGCGCGGCTGGGCGTGGTGCTGCCGCTCGGCCTGTTCCTGCAGTTCGTGCGCACGCCGGCGTCGCTGCTGATCGGCGTGTGGGCGCTGCTGCAGGTGGTGTTCGCGTATGTGGGCCCCGCATTCGGCGCGGTGGCGTGGGTCGCGCACGTGGCCGGCTTCCTGTTCGGCGTGCTGTTCGCGCTGGTGGTGAAGGCGGCGATCGCGCGGCGGATGCGGCGCGAGCGCGGGTACTGAAAA
>DATJDY010000145.1:0-5462 GCA_035497155.1 Luteimonas sp. | reverse complement strand
AGGCGCTTGCCTTCGTCGTCCAGCGCCGATGTGTCCAGGCCGTCGTGCAGGGCCTTGATGCGCGCGAACAACTTCGGATCGAGCACGATCGCGTCGCGATGCGCGGAGAACTTCGGCGCGTACTCGGCCCGCAGCTTCTCGCGCGCCGGGTTGGTGTCGGCGCCGACGAGGTTGAAGAACACGGTCTGCGCGCGGTCGAGGATGCTGCCCTTGCGTTCCAGCGCGAGGATGGTGTTCTCGAAGGTCGCCGGCGCGGAGTTGTCGGCAATCGCGCGCGCCTCGGCGAGATCCTCGGCCATGCCGCGATCGAACGCGGGCGCGAAATCGCTGTCGTGGATCCGGTCGAACTGCGGGTAATGCAGCGGCAGCGGGCTTTCCGCGAAGAAGGGGTTGGCCTGGGACGCGGCGGCTTGATCGGCGGGCACGGCGGGTTCCTGAGTGGGGGCGGACTGGGCGGCGGCGGTGGCGGTAGCGGCCTGGAGCGCGAGCGCGGCGGCCAGCGCGACGGCTAGCGGTCGCTTCGGTCGGATGTGTGGCATGCGGATTGTCCCCCAGGATTGGTGAACACGGAGGGTAACCCGGCGCACGCGGCCCGGCCCCGTGACGAAAGGCACGCGGCCGCGGGATTCACGCCCGCGCAACCGGCGTGGCGGCAAGGTGGCGCGATCCTTTCCCCCACAGGAGCCGCCATGGAACTCGACACCCTGATGACCGCCAATCCCGCGACCTGCCGGCCCGACACGCCGCTGCGCCAGGTCGCGACGATGATGCTGGAGAACGACTGCGGGATGATTCCGGTCGTCGACGAGGCGGGCGCCCCGGTCGGCGTCGTGACCGATCGCGACATCGCCTTGCGCGCCGTCGCCGCCGGCAAGGACACCGCGCAGTGCAAGGCCAGCGACTACATGACTTCGCCGGTGCGCAGCGTGCCGATGGATACGAGCCTGGCGGATGTCTGCGCCGCGATGGAATCGGCGCAGGTGCGCCGCATGCCGGTGGTGGATGCCGATGGCCGCCTGTGTGGCGTCGTCGCGCAGGCGGACATCGCGCTCAACGGCAACCGCGAACGCACGGCCGATGTCGTGCGCGAGGTCTCCAAGCCCTGCTGAACCTCGCCCTGTAGAGCCGACCCACGGTCGGCTCTGCTTCGTGGCGTGTCAGCCGACCATGGGTCGGCTCTACTTCAGGCCGCGGTTTTCCAGCATCGGCTCGATCCGGGGATCGTGGCCGCGCCAGTCGCGGTACATCTTCGCCAAGTCCTCGCGGTTTCCGCGCGACAGCACCATTTCGCGGAACCGGTCGCCGTTGGCACGCGTCAGGCCGCCATGCTCGTCGAACCACGCGAACGCGTCGTCGGCCAGCATCTCGGTCCACAGGTAGGCGTAGTAACCGGCCGCGTAGCCGTTCGCCCAGATGTGCAGGAAGTAGCTGGAGCGATAGCGCGGCGGCACGTACGACAGGTCGGTGCCGTTGTCCTTCAGCGCCTTGGCCTCGAACGCGTCCACGTCCTGCAGCGGCAGGCCCGCCGGCAGCGCATGCCAGGACATGTCGAGCAGGGCCGCCGACAGCAGCTCGGTCATCTCGTAGCCCTTGTTGAACTTGCCGGCCTTCTTGATCTTGTCGACCAGCGCCTGCGGCATCGCCGCGCCGGTCTGGTAGTGGCGCGCGTAGTGCGCGAAGACCTTCGGGTCGTTCGCCCAGTGCTCGTTGAACTGCGACGGGAACTCGACGAAATCGCGCGCCGTGTTGGCGCCCGACAGGCTCGGATATTCGCCATTGGCGAACATTCCGTGCAGCGCGTGGCCGAATTCATGGAACATGGTGACCACGTCGTCGAAGCTCAGCAGCGCCGGCTGCCCGGGCGCGGGCTTGGTGAAGTTGGCGACGTTGTAGACCACGGGCTTCTCGCCGAACAGCTTCGACTGCCCCACCAGGTTGTCCATCCACGCGCCGCCGAGCTTGTTGTCGCGCTTGAAGTAATCGCAGTAGAACAGCGCGAGAGGGCTGCCATCGGCGTTGAACACCTCGAACACGCGCACGTCCGGCTGGTACACCGGCAGGTCCTTGCGCTCCTTGAAGGTGATGCCGTAGAGCTGGTTGGCGGCGTAGAACACGCCGTCGTTCAGCACGCGGTCGAGCTCGAAGTAGGGCTTGACCTGCGCCTCGTCGAGGTCGTAGCGCGCCTTGCGCACCTGCTCGGCGTACTTCTGCCAGTCCCAGGGCTCGAGCTTGAACTTGCCGCCGTCGGCGTCGATCGCCGCCTGGATGTCGGCCGCCTCGGTGCGCGCGCGCGCGGTCGCGGCCGGGGCGATGCGGTTCATGAATGCGAGGGCGGCGGCGGGGTTCTTCGCCATCTGGTCGTCGAGCTTCCAGGCCGCGTAGCTGTCGTAGCCGAGCAGCTTCGCCTGCTCGGCGCGCAGCTGGGCGAGGCGGGCGATGGTGGCGCGGGTGTCGTTGGCGTCGCCCTTCTCGGCGCGCGTCCACGAGGCCTCGAACAGCTGCTCGCGCACGGCGCGGTCGTCCAGCGACTGCAAGGCCGGCTGCTGCGTGGTGTTCTGCAGCGGCAGCACCCACTTGCCCTCGAGCCCGCGCTCCTTCGCCGCCTGCGCCGCGGCGTCGATCTCGCCGTCGGTCAGGCCGGCGAGCTTCGCCTTGTCGTCGACCACCAGCGCTCCGGCCTTGGCGGCGGCCAGCAGCTTGGTGTTGAACGCGGTGCTGAGCGTGGATTCCTCGGTGTTCAGCGCCTTGAGCTGGGCCTTGTCGGCGTCGGACAGGCGCGCGCCGTGGTGGACGAAGTCGTCGCGATACCACTCCACCAGGCGCAGCGATTCGGGATCGAGCTTGAGCGAAGCGCGCTGGTCGTAGATCGACTCGATGCGCGCGAACAGCTTCGGATCGAGGTAGATGGAATCGCGCAGTGCGGCGAGCTTGGGCGCCACGTCTTCCTGCGCCTTCTGCAGCGCGTCGTCGGTGTTGGCCGAGGTCACGGCGTTGAACGCCATGTTGACGCGACCGAGCATGCGGCCGGTCTTCTCGAGCGCGACGATGGTGTTGTCGAAGGTCGCCGGCGCCGGGTTGGCGGCGATGGCGGCCACCTCGGCGCGCTGCCGGCGGATGGCCTCGTCGAACGCGGGGATGTAGTCCGCGTCCTGGATCTTCGAGAAGTCCGGCGCGTGGTAGGGCAGCGTGCTGACCGTCGCGAACGGGCCGCTGTACGTGTTGCCCACGGTGGCGCCCGCGTCGGTGGCGGGCGCGCCCGGCGGCGTCGTGGCGCAGGAGGCGAGGCCGGCCATGGCGGCGGCGAGGGCGATGGCGAGCGGTGTCTTCATGGGCAGTCCTTTGGGGGCGAGGGCGCGCGGCCGGTAGGCCCCCCACTTTACCCCGGGGCGGCAGGCGGGTCAGGCGCCGTGCCAGAATCCGGGTTCACGATGGAGGAAACGCCATGGCCACCACCGCCTTCGATTTCAGCGCAAATACCCTGGACGGCACGCCGCAGCCGCTGTCGCAGTACGCCGGCAAGGTCCTGCTGGTGGTGAACGTCGCGTCGAAGTGCGGGTTCACCCTGCAATACGCGGGCCTGGAACAGCTGTGGCGCGACTACCGCGACCGCGGGCTGGTGGTGCTCGGGTTTCCCTGCGACCAGTTCGGGCACCAGGAGCCGGGCGACGCGGCCGAGATCCGCAACTTCTGCTCGCTCACGTACGACGTCGACTTCCCGATGTTCGCCAAGGTCGAAGTCAACGGCGCGAACGCGCATCCGCTGTGGAAGTGGTTGAAGCAGGAGAAGAGCGGGCTGCTCGGCATCGGCGCGATCAAGTGGAACTTCACGAAGTTCCTGGTCGGTCGCGACGGGCGCGTGCTCGAGCGTTACGCGCCGACCGATACGCCGGAGTCGCTCGCCGGCGACATCGAGGCGGCGCTCGGGGCATGATGGCCCGCGGGGCAGTGGGCGGTGGCGACGGCCAGGGAGGCGGCATGCGGGGTTCGCGATTGACGGACGGTGCGGATTGCACGATGCAATTCAGGCTCGAGGGCGATTGCCTGCGCGCGTGGGTCGACGGGACCAGTTCGTTCGCGGCGACGGTGTCGTGCTGGCAGCAGGTCCTCGCGCAGGTCCAGGCGCACCGGCCGAGCACGGTGCTGCTGGTCGACCGTTTGCGCGGGCGGACGCTGAGTGGCGAGGAATGGGAATCGCTGGTGCAGGCGACCAGGGGGCAGGGCCTGGAACGCGTGCGCATCGCCCACGTCAAGCCGCTGGGCGTGGACGACCTGGAGTATTGCGAGATCCATGCGCGTGCGGTCGGGCTCGACGCGCGCGTATTCGAGGACGAGGACGTGGCCGAATTCTGGCTGCGGAACCCGATTACCTGAAGTCGCGGGACTCGGTGGCCAGGCCGCGCAGCAGCGGCGACAGGTCTTCCAGCCGCGTCGCGATGAGGTGGCGGCTGCCGTCGGCCATTTCCATGCGGCCCTCGATGCCGAGCAGCCGTGATTCCAGGAATACGCGGCGCTGGCGTTCGGCGATGTCGCGCCACACCACCACGTTCACCATGCCGGTTTCGTCCTCGATGGTCATGAACGTGACGCCGCTGGCGGTCTGCGGACGCTGGCGCAGGATCACCAGGCCGGCATGGCGCGCGGGGCGCCCGTGCTGCAAGGCGTCGAGTTCCCGCGCGCGGCTGTAGCGTCGTTGCCGCAGCGCGTTGCGCAGCAGTGCGACCGGATGCGCGCCCAGGGTCAGGCCGGTGCTCGCGTAGTCGGCGCGCGTGTCGTCGAAGGCGCTGGGCGGCGGGATGGCGATGCGCGTTTCCGCCGGAGCGGCCACGCCGGCGAACAGCGGCATCTGCCGCTCGACGGCCGCACCCTGCCAGCGCGCGCGGTGGCGATGCCCGGCGAGTCCGCGCAACGCCGCCGCTTCGGCGAGCGCCCCCAGCGCGCCGCGATCGAGCGCGGCGCGATGCGCGAGGTCGTCGAGGTCGCGGAATGGCGCCTGCGCGCGCGCCGCGGCGACGCGCTCCCCCGCATCCCCGCGCAACCCCGACACCAGCCGCATGCCGAGCCGCAAGGCCGGTTGCGTCGTCGCGTCGTCGCGGCCGCCATCCTCCAGCGTGCAATCCCAGTCGCTGTAGCGCACGTCCACCGGCCGCACCACGATGCCGTGGCGGCGCGCGTCGGCCACCAGCTGCGCCGGCAGGTAGAAGCCCATCGGCAACGAGTTCAGCAGCGCGCAGGAGAACGCCGCCGGCTCATGGCACTTGATCCACGCGCTGGCATAGGCGAGCAGGGCGAAGCTGGCCGCGTGCGATTCCGGGAAGCCGTAGTCGCCGAAACCCTTGATCTGCTCGAAGATGCGCTCGGCGAATTCCGGCGTGTAGTGGTTCCTGGCCATGCCCGCGAGCAATGTCTCGCGATGCTTCTCCAGCCCGCCGTGGCGCTTCCATGCGGCCATGTCGCGGCGCAGC
>DATJDY010000144.1:0-6921 GCA_035497155.1 Luteimonas sp. | reverse complement strand
CGTCGGTGTCGGGCACGGGCGGCTGCCCGTACGCGCGCGGCGCGAGCGGCAACGTCGCCACCGAGGATGTCGTGTACATGCTGCACGGCATGGGCATCGCCACCGGCGTGGACCTGCCGCGGCTGGTGGAGACCGGACGCTGGCTCGCGGCACTGCTCGGCCGCGCCAGCGGCAGCAAGGTCACGCAGGCGGCCGCCGTCGCGTGAGCCCGGACATGCCCGCGCGGGCGATGGACGCCGAGGGCGTGCTCGCGACGTTGCTGGGCGCGATCGCCGACGCGGCCACCGACGAGGATACGCGCGCCCTGCTGCAGGACGCCGCGGATGCGCTGCAGGTCGCGATCGCGGTGGGCATCGCCGAGCGCCAGCGCTATCGCGCGCTGTTCGACGCCGTGCCCGACCCGGTCAGCGTCATCGCCTGGGACGGCACCGTGCTCGACCTCAACCGCGCCGGCATCGCCGCCTACCGGCGCGAGCGCGGGGAGATCATCGGCCAGCCCATCCACGTGCTGAACCCGGAACTGCCGCGCGACCACATGGGCCCGGTGTACGAAGCGCTCAGCCACGGCGGCACGTACGTGGTGGAAGTCACCAACATGCGCGCCGACGGCAGCCGCTTCCCGGTGGAAGTGCATTCGGCGAACTTCGAGTACGAAGGCCAGCCCTGCCTGGTCGCGGTCGCGCGCGACCTCAGCGGCCGCGCCGAGGCCGAGATGCGCTACCGCGAGCTGATGGCGGTGATGGACAAGGGCATCGTGATGCGCGATGCCGCCGGCCGCGTCGTGTACGCGAACGCCGCGGCGATCCGCATGCTCAACGTCGAGCCGGGCCTCACGCTCGACGAGGAGATGCAGCCCGGCCGCTGGCACATCATCGGCGAGGACGGCCGCGAACTCCCGCCGGAAGACCTGCCCGCGCTGCGCGCGCTGCGCACGGGCCGCGTCGAGGAGAACACGATCCTCGGTTATTACAACGTGCGCCTGCGCAAGCTGACCTGGTTCGCGGTGACCTCGGTGCCGCAGTTCGCGGCCAATGCCGGCATGCCGCACCAGGTGATGTCGCTGTTCACCGACGTCACCGACCTCAAGCGCGACAGCGCGCTGTTCGAGCGCGTTCAGGCGCTGGCGCACATCGGCGCCTGGCAGTGGGACGCCGGCCGCGACCGCCTCTATCTCAGCGAGGAAACGCTGCGCATCATCGGCCTCGACCGGCTGCCGCTGGGCATGGCCGAGGCGCAGCAGGTGCTGCTCGAACCGGATCGGGCGCGGCTGCAGGCGGCCATCGACCGCACCCTCGCCAGCGGCGAAGGCTTCGACCTCGAACTGCAGGGCCGGCGCGGCGACGCGCCGTTCTGGGTGCGCGCGATCGGCGAGGCCGTGGCCGGCGGCGTCCTCGCCCGGCACCTGACCGGCACCGTGCAGGACATCACCGAACGCAAGCGTGCCGAGGAGGCGCTGCGCGCGCAGGCGCGCACCGACCCGCTGACCGGGCTGCTCAACCGCGATGCGATCCTCGGCGAGCTGGTCGCGATGCTGGACGGGCCCGTGCCCTCGCCCGTCGCGGTGCTGTACATCGACCTGGACCGCTTCAAGGTCGTCAACGACGTGCTGGGCCATGGCGCCGGCGACGAGCTGCTGGTCTCGGCCTCGGCGCGCATCCGCCGCGCCGTCGGCGACGACGGCATGATCGCGCGCTTCGGCGGCGACGAGTTCCTGGTGGTGTGCCCGATCGGCGGCGATCCATCGCGGCCGGAACGCACCGCCGACGCCATCCTCGACGCGTTCGGCGACAGCTTCCGCTTCGACAACGAGGAATTCGCGATCACCGCCAGCATCGGCATCGCGCGTTCGCCCGCCGACGGCACGACGGTGCAGGCGCTGGTGCAGAACGCCGACTCGGCGATGTACGACAGCAAGCGCCGCATCCGCAACGGCTGGCAGGCTTACACGCCGGCGCTCGCGCATTCGCAGCAGGAGCGGCACCGGATCGAGGCGCACCTGCGCCGGGCCGCGGAGAACAACGAGTTCCACCTCGTGTACCAGCCGCAGGTGTTGCTGGCGAGCGGCAAAACCGTGGCCGCGGAGGCGCTGATCCGCTGGACCAACGACCAGTTCGCGCAGATGCGGCCGGACCAGTTCATCGCGCATGCGGAGGTGACGGGCGACATCGTCCGCATCGGCGGCTGGGTGCTGCGCGAAGCCTGCCGCCAGGCGCGGCAATGGCGCACGGAAGGCCTGGCGTTCGGGCGCATCGCGGTGAACGTCTCGTACCGGCAATTCCTCGGCGACGACCTCGCCGGCTCGGTGCGCGCGCTGCTGGACGAATTCGAACTGCCAGGCACCGCGCTGGAACTGGAGTTCACCGAGCGCGTGCTGATCGAGGACGCGCCAGACACGCAACGCACCTTCGCCGCGCTGCGCGACCTCGGCGTGATGCTGACCATCGACGATTTCGGCGAAGGCTACAGCGCGCTCAACTACCTGCGCCGGCTGCCGATCCACGGGCTGAAGCTGAGCCAGATGTTCCTGCAGGGCGTGCCGGAAAACCGCTCCGACGTGGCGGTGTGCCAGGCGGTGTGCGGCATCGCCCGCAGCCTCGGGCTGGCGCTGGTCGCCGAGGGCGTGGAAAATGAGGCGCAGCGGCGATTCCTGCTCGAACTCGGGGTCGAGGTCGGCCAGGGTTTCCTGTTCGCGCCGGGGCTGTC
The DNA here is from genome assembly GCA_035497155.1 of Luteimonas sp. Taxonomy (GTDB): domain Bacteria; phylum Pseudomonadota; class Gammaproteobacteria; order Xanthomonadales; family Xanthomonadaceae; genus Cognatiluteimonas. The sequence continues at coordinate 4,218 of DATJDY010000144.1, read as the reverse complement.
GCCGCAAGGCTATGCCGCGCGCCTGCGGCAGGCCGACGCCCCTTCCGCAGCGGCCGCACCCGCGGCCTGAGGCTGGTCCAGCATGCAAGCGAACTGGTCGATTCGACCGATCCAGGCCGGCGACGATGCCGCGATGGCGGACGTCATCCGCACGGTGATGCCGGAATTCGGCGCCTGCGGCAGCGGCTTCGCGATCAGCGATCCGGAAGTCGACTGGATGAGCCGCGCCTATGCCGCGGCGCGCAGCGCCTACTTCGTGATCGAACGCGACGGCCGCGTGCTGGGCGGCGGCGGCGTGGCCCCGCTGGAGGGCGGGGATGCCGGCACCTGCGAGCTGCGCAAGATGTATTTCCTGCCGGAAGCCCGCGGCGTGGGTGCTGGCGCGGCGATGATGGCGCGCTGCCTGGACGCCGCTCGCGACTTCGGTTTCGCGCGGTGCTACCTGGAAACGCTGACCGGCATGGACGCGGCGATGCGCCTGTACGAACGCAGCGGCTTCCGCCGCATCGACGGCCCGATGGGCGCGACCGGGCACGGCGGCTGCAATACGTTCTACCTTCTCGACCTGTAGCCGGCCCGATCCAGCGCCGCGAACCGGGGACATCGCCGATGCGCAAGACATTCGCCGCCTTCCTGATCCTCGCGCTGTGCTGGCCGGTCGCGCATGCCGCGACGCCGGCGCACGGCACCTGGCTGCTGCTCCCCGATCGCGTCTGGACCGCCGACGGCGATGCCGCGCACGCGGGCTGGGCGGTGCTGGTGCGCGACGGCACGATCGCCGCCGTCGGCCCCGCCGCGTCGATCGACGCGCCCGCCGATGCGCAGCGCATCGCCCTGCCCGGCGCCACGCTGCTGCCGGGGCTGGTGGACCTGCATTCGCACGTGTTCCTGCATCCGTACAACGAGGCGTCCTGGAACGACCAGGTGCTCAAGGAGTCGCCGGCGTACCGCACGATCGAAGCGGTGAACCATGCGCGCGACACGCTGCTGGCCGGCTTCACCACGCTGCGCGACCTTGGCACCGAAGGCGCGGGCTACGACGACGTCGCGGTGCGGCAGGCGATCGAGGACGGGCTGATTCCGGGGCCGCGCCTGTTCGTCGCGACGCGCGCGATCGTCGCCACCGGCAGCTACGGGCCCGGGCCGCGCGGATTCCGGCCGGACGCCGACCTGCCCGGCGGCGCGCAGGAAGCGAGCGGCATCGACGAAGTCATCCGCGCGGTGCGCGAACAGGCCGGACACGGCGCCGACTGGATCAAGGTATACACCGACTACCGCTGGGGCCCGGGCGGCACGACGCAGACCACGTTCACCGCGGCGGAACTGAAGGCGCTGGTGGACGCCGCGCACGTCTCCGGGCGCCCCGTCGCCGCGCACACCGCCAGCGATGCCGGCATGCGCATGGCGATCGAAGCCGGCGTCGACACGATCGAGCACGGCTACGGCGGCACGCCGGAGACCTTCCGGCTGATGCGCGAGCGCGGCATCGCCTACCTGCCGACGCTGACGGCGGTGGAATCGACCGAGACTTATTTCAACCACTACGTGCCCGGGACGTCGGAGCCGACGCCGCGGATGCGGGAGGCGGCACAGGGATTCCACAACGCGCTCGCCGCCGGAACGATTATCGGCAACGGCAGCGATGTCGGCGTGTTCCGCCACGGCGACAACGCGCGCGAACCCGAATGGATGGTGCGGCTGGGCATGACGCCGGCGCAGGCGCTGCACGCCGCCACCGATGTCGCCGCGAAGATCCTGCGCCAGCAGGCGCGGCAGGGCCGTATCGCCCCGGGCCTGCGGGCCGACCTGGCCGCCTTCGCCGGCGACCCGACCGCGGACATCTCGGCGCTGGAGCATCCGGTGTTCGTGATGAAGGACGGCACGGTCTACCGCCAGCCCTGATCCCTCGTAGCGCCGACCCATGGTCGGCTCGGCCTGTGGCAGAGGCTTCAGCCGACCATGGGTCGGCCCTACAATGGCGGGCTTTCCGCCTCCCGGAGTCCCCCATGCAGCTGTCCGCCACCCGCGCCATCGTCACCGGCGGCGTTTCCGGGCTCGGCCTCGCCGTGGCCCGCCACCTGGTCGCCCAGGGCGGCAAGGTCGCGCTGTTCGACCTCAACGACGAGAAAGGCGCGGCCGCGGTCGCGGAACTTGGCGACGGCAATGCGCGCTACTTACGCACCGACGTGTCCGACGAGGCCGGCGTGTCGGCGAACGTGGCCGCTGCGCGCGACTTCCTCGGCGGCCTGAACGTCGCGGTGAACTGCGCCGGCATCCTCGGCGCAGGCCGCATGCTCGGCAAGGACGGGCCGATGCCGCTGTCGCAGTTCCAAGGCACGGTGATGGTGAACCTGGTCGGCAGCTTCAACGTCGCCAAGGCCGCCGCCGCGCTGATGCAGCACAACGAGCCGGGTGAGGACGGCGAGCGCGGCGTCATCGTCAACACCGCGTCGGTCGCTGCGTACGAAGGCCAGATCGGCCAGGCCGCGTATTCCGCGTCGAAGGGCGGCGTGGTCGGCATGACCCTGCCGATGGCGCGCGAGCTGGCGCGCTTCGGCATCCGCGTCATGACCATTGCGCCGGGCGTGTTCTGGACGCCGATGGTCGACTCGATGCCTGAATCGGTGCAGCAGTCGCTCGCCGCCACGATCCCGTTCCCGTCGCGCCTGGGCAAGGCGGAGGAATACGCCGACCTGGTGGCGTACATCCTCGGCAACACTTACCTCAACGGCGAAACCATCCGCCTTGATGGCGCGACGCGGCTGGCGCCGAAGTAAACCCCATTCCCCATTCCCCATTCCCCATTCCCCATTCCCAGAGCGCCCATGAAGGCCTACGACATCAAGAAAGGCAACGTCGTCGAACACAACGGCACCGTGTACCAGGTGCGCGACATCGAACGCAGCTCGCCCCAGGGTCGCGGCGGCAACGTCAAGTTCCGCTTCACCCTGTATTCGGTGCTCGGCGGCAACAAGTTCGACCTCAGTCTCGGCGGCGACGACGACCTGAAGGAAGTCGAGCTCTCGCGCCGGCAGGTGACTACTCCTACCGCGACGGCGACGCGTTCGTGTTCCTCGACGACGAGGACTACACGCCCTACACGCTCGACGCCGACGTGGTCGGCGACGCCGCCGGCTACATCGTCGACGACCTGTCGGGCTGCTACGTGCAGGTGATCGACGAGATGCCCGTCGGGCTGCAGCTGCCGCAGAGCGTGGCGATCGAAGTGGTGGAGACGCCGCCGGAACTGAAGGGCGGCACAGCGACCAAGCGCCCGAAGCCGGCCAGGCTGACGACGGGCATCGAGATCCAGGTGCCCGAATACATCGGCACCGGCGAGAAGGTGTGGGTCAACACCACGACCGGCGAATTCGGCGGCCGCGCCGACTGAAAAAATGGGGACGGAGGTAGTTAATTTCGGGACAGGGCATTCGGAAAATGCCCTGTCCCGAAATTAACTACCTCCGTCCCCATTTTTGCGCCATGCGGCGGACGGAGGCGTCCGCCGAACCGTCGCGCGACAGCGCGGCGATGTCGCGCCACGCCAGCGCATGCGATTCGTCGCTGACGACGAAGGCTTCGTCGGCGCCGGCGCGCACCACGTAACGCACGTCGTAATGCCAGTGCGCGGCGACGTCCTTGTGCTCCGGGATCCAGTGCCGGTCGAGGTCGAAGATGCCCGGCTCGATCGACAGTCCCGGCAGTCCCGATTCCTCTTCCGCCTCGCGCAGCGCGGCGCGCGCCAGATCGCGGTCGCCGTCGGCATGGCCGCCGGGCTGCAGCCAGAGCCCGAGCTTGCGGTGATGGGTCAGGAGCGTGCGCTCGCCATCGGCGGCGACCAGCCACGACGAGGCGGTGAAGTGGCCGGCGAGCCGGTCGCGCAGGAACGGGTCCGCCGGGTCGCCGAGCAATGCCAGGAAGTGAGCGACCACCTCGCGTTCGCCGGGCCAGCGCCGGGCATACGCCTCGAATTCCGCCGCGAGTCCGTCGCCTTCCCGAGCCATCCCGTTCCCCGCTGCCCATCCGGGCGATCCCGGCGCCCACGATTATGGTGCCTGCCGCGTTCAGGTGCCCATCGGCGCTTGTGCGCCGCCCCCCTCCGTCTGTACGGTCGGCCACTGCTGTTTTCGGTCCTTGGGGGATACTACTATACTCTTTTGGCGCGTCAAGCCTCGCGGCCAGATCCTCGCCACGTCCGCAAAGAAGTCGCTGTACCGC
>DATJDY010000143.1:0-4855 GCA_035497155.1 Luteimonas sp. | reverse complement strand
GGCCGGCGCGCGCGCCGACCTCGCGACGTTCACCCACGACCTCAAGGGCTTGCAGGCACCGTTCACCCAGCAGGTGTTCGACCCGAACGGCAAGCTGAAGGAGACCTCCAGCGGCGAAGTGGCGCTGTCCGCACCGCGCCTGTTCCGCTGGGAATACCGCAAGCCGTACGAGCAGCTGATCGTCGCCGACGGCAGCCGCGTGTGGGTGTACGACCCCGACCTGCAGCAGGCCACGCGCCGCACGCAGGGCACGGCGGAGCAGGGCAGCCCGCTCGCCGCGCTGATCGATCCGGCGAAGCTGGATCGCGATTACGTCGTCGCCGAAGCCGGTGATGCCGATGGCCTCCACTGGCTCACGTTGAAGCCGCGCCGGGCCGACGGCGCCGGTTTCGAATCCGCACGCCTGGGCTTCGGCGCCGGCGGCCTGGAAGCGATGCAGTTCATCGATGCGCTCGGGCAGAAGAGCGTGATCGACTTCGGCACGTGGAAGCGCAACCCCGCGTTTCCCGCGGCGACGTTCCGCTTCGCGCCGCCGAAGGGCGTGGACGTGATCGAGGGGTGAAACCCGGGGCGTCACGGCCTTTCGACGGCCGTGCGCGCAATGTCGGTCCCGACGCCGCCATCTCGGCACGGGGGTCCCGATGCGCCAGCCTGCATTCATCGTCGCCACGCTGACCGGAAGCCTGCTGTTCGGCGCGTCGGTCGCGGGCGCGCTGCGCGCGCCGTCGGCCGGCACCTCCGCGACGGTCGTTGCGCCCACGACTCGTGCGGGGGAAATCGCACGCGCGCATGCCGTCGCGGAAACGCAGGCGCAGGTCGCCACGCTGGCCGCCGCGATCCAGGACCAGTTCCCCGGGCATCGCGTCGATGTCGCGCTCGATCGGCCGATCGTCGCCGAAACGGGACCCGCGCAGCAGGAGATGCAGGCCCTGGCGCGCGTGCGCATCGACGGCAGTGCGCCGATGCCGGTCCGCATCAGCGCGCTCTACGACCGCGACACGCGCAGCATCGACGCGCCCTCGCTGTGGTTCGAAGCGGCCGGCGCGCAGCCTGCCGATGGGTCGCTGCGTCGTTCGCTGGCGGCGGCAACGACACAGCGCCTCGGCGCGGAATTCGCGGACCAGGCCTTTACGCTCGCGCTGGCCGATGCCGAAACTACCGCCGTCGGCGGGCGCTACCTGCGCGTGGTCGCGCGCGGCACGGCCGACTTCGGCAGCGAAGGCCGCGCGGCGACGACGGTCGAAGCGTTGTACGACCCGCGCACCGGCGAATGGCTGCGCCTGGACTACGCGCTGGGTGCCGATCCCGCGCAAGGCGTCGGCGACGACGGGCTTGCCTACGCAGGCGATTGAGCAGCCGCTCGTCGAGGCCGCCAGCCGCTGGCGCAGCGCCTCCCGGGTCGTCGAGCGGGTAGGCTAGGGGCATGGCTGCCAGACGTTCCGCCCCCGCAGGTTCCCCTACCGGATTGCCCTCTCCCGGATTGCTGCCCGACGGCGATGCCACCCTGCGGCCGCTCGCCGAACGCATGCGGCCGCGCACGCTCGACGAAATGGTCGGCCAGCGCCGCCTGCTCGCGCCTGGCTCGGCGCTGCGGCGCGCGATCGAATCCGGGCGCGTGCACTCGATGATCCTGTGGGGGCCGCCAGGCTGCGGCAAGACCACGCTCGCGCTGCTGCTGGCGCACTACGCCGACGCCGACTTCCGTGCGATCTCGGCGGTGCTGTCGGGCCTGCCGGATGTGCGCCAGGTCCTGGCCGAAGCCGCCGCGCGTTTCGCCAGTGGGCGCCGCACGGTTTTGTTCGTCGACGAGGTGCACCGTTTCAACAAGACGCAGCAGGATGCGTTCCTGCCGTACATCGAACGCGGCACGATCCTGTTCGTCGGCGCGACCACCGAGAACCCGTCGTTCGAGCTGAATTCCGCGCTGCTGTCCCGCTGCCGCGTGCACGTGATGGAGGCGCTGTCGGTCGACGACATCGTGCTGGCGCTGCAGCAGGCGCTCGACGACGACGAACGAGGCCTGGGCGGACGCGACCTGCACGTCGCGCGCGAACAGCTCGCGTTGATCGCGCAGGCCGCGGACGGCGACGTGCGCCGCGCGCTCACGCTGCTGGAGATCGCCGCCGAGCTTGTCGATGAGAGCGTGGCAGAAGAGGGCGCTGATGCCGCGGGGCAGGGCGCCACCGTGACCGACGCCACCCTCGCCCAGGTCCTCGCCGACCGCACCCGCCGTTTCGACAAGGGTGGCGAACAGTTCTACGACCAGATCTCGGCGCTGCACAAGTCGGTGCGCAACTCCAATCCGGATGCCGCGCTGTACTGGTTCGCGCGCATGCTCGATGGCGGCGTCGATCCGGTGTACCTCGCACGACGGCTCACGCGCATGGCGGTCGAGGACATCGGCCTGGCCGATCCGCGCGCCTTGCAGATGTCGATCGAAGCCTGGGACGCCTACGACCGGCTCGGCAGCCCCGAAGGCGACCTCGCGCTCGCACAGGTGGTGATCTATCTCGCCAGCACGGCCAAGTCGAACGCCGCGTATGCCGCGTACGGCGCGGCGCGCGCGGATGTCGAGCGCCATGGCACGCTCGAAGTGCCGATGCACATCCGGAATGCGCCGACGAAGCTGATGAAGCAGCTCGGTTACGGCCAGGGCTACCAGTACGACCACGATGCCGAAGGCGGCATCGCGCTGGACCAGACCGGGTTTCCCGATGCGATCGGCGAGCGCGTGTACTACCAGCCGGTGTCGCGCGGCATGGAGCTCAAGCTGAAAGAGAAGCTCGACGCCTTGCGCGCGGCGCGCGAACAAGCGCTGGCGGCGCGCAAGCGCTGACGGGTTGCCGCCTGGCGGCCGGCTGGCGGCGGACCTGGTTCAGCGGACAAGGGTGACCGGCGTCTTGCCCGCGGCCACGACCTTCATCGCGACCGAGCCGACGAGCATGCTCTTGACCGCGCCCTGGCCGCGCGAGCCCATCACCAGCAGGTCGGCGTCATGGCGCGTGCAGGCCTTCAGGATTTCCGCGGCCGGCACGCCCACCAGGGTTTCTTCCTGCCAGGCCACGCCGGCGCGCGCGAAGGCTTCCCGCGCCTGGCGCAGGCAGTCGGTGAACGTCTGCTCGTGGAACCTGCGGACCGCAGCCGCGCCGATCTTCCGTTCGACGCCCGGCATCATCGGGATGTCGACGACGAGCAGGACGATGGTCGGCGACTTGCGCATGGCCTTGGCCAGGGCGACGACATGGCGCGCGACCCGCGCCGAAACGGGACTGCCATCCACTGCAACGACGATGCGCATGAACAGGACCTCGATTGGCTGACAGGGCCCATGTTGGCCGGAAAGGGCGGCAAAGGCACTGATCCGGGTCAATGGGCTCGACGGGCGGGCGGAGGGAATCCCTCCTGGCGCCTCCTCCGATACTTCGCATAATACATATTATGTTATTGGGTGGACGGGGCGGCCCGCCGCAGCAGCGCGAAATACAGCAACGGGATCACCACCAGGGTCAGCACGGTGCTCACGAGGATCCCCGAGACCAGCGACACCGCCAGCCCATTGAAGATCGGGTCGTCGAGGATGAAGAACGCGCCGAGCATGGCGGCCGCCCCGGTCAGCACGATCGGCTTGGCCCGCACCGCGCAGGCATCGACCACTGCGTCCGCGAGCGCCACGCCGCGTGCGACCTCGTGGTTGATGAAGTCCACCAGCAGGATCGAGTTGCGGACGATGATGCCCGCCAGCGCGATCATCCCGATCATGCTGGTCGCGGTGAACTGGGCGCCGGCGAGCGCGTGGCCCGGCATGACCCCGATGACCGTCAGCGGAATCGGCGCCATGATCACCAGCGGCACCAGGTAGCTGCGGAACTGCGCCACCACGAGCAGGTAGATCAGCACCAGCCCCGCGGCATAGGCGATGCCCATGTCCCGGAACGTCTCGTAGGTGATCTGCCACTCGCCGTCCCACTTGATCGCGAAGCGGCCGGTGTCGGCGGGCTGGGCGATGAAACGCTGGCCGAAGCGGGTGCCGTCGACCGCGCCGTCGCGCAACTGCCCGACGAGGTCGAACATGCCGTAGAGCGGACTGTCCAGGCGCCCCGCCTCGTCGCCGGTGACGTACACCACGGGCAAAAGGTCCTTGTGGTGGATCGCGCCATCCCAGGGTGCCTTGCGCACGGCCATGAGTTCCGACAGCGGAACGAGCCGGCCTTCGCCGCCGCGCACCTTCAATGCGAGCAGGCGCCGCAAGCTGCCCTGCTCCGCCGCAGGCAGGCGCAGGCGCACGGGACGCGCGTATTTCGAGGCGCCGTCGTGCACGTAGGTGGCGTCGAGACCGGACACCGCCGCCGACACCGCGTCGGCGATCGCCGACTGCGGCACGCCGAGTCGCGTCGCGCGCGCGCGATCGACCACCAGGATCTCGCGCGGAGCATCGGATTCGACGCTGGTATCGACGTCGACGATGCCTTCGGCCGCGCGGAAGCGCTGCGCGAGCGCCCTGCCCAGCTGGCGCGCCCGCGGATAATCCGGGCCGTATATTTCCGCGACCAGCGGCGCGAGTACCGGCGGCCCCGGCGGCACCTCGACGACCTTGACCGACGCATCGTGCCGGTCGCCGATCGCGGCGAGCACCGGTCGCAACGCGCGGGCGATGTCGTGGCTCTTGCGCTTGCGTGCGTGCTTGTCGACGAGGTTCACCTGCAGGTCGCCGACATTGCTGCCGCTGCGCAGGAAGTACTGCCGCACCAGGCCGTTGAAGTTGATCGGCGCGGCGGTGCCGGCATAGCCCTGGTAATCGAGTACTTCCGGGACGCGGTCCACCGCTGCGGCGAGCTCGGTGAGCAACGCATTGGTG
>DATJDY010000142.1:0-8542 GCA_035497155.1 Luteimonas sp. | reverse complement strand
GGCGGCCCAGGCACCGCGGTGTTCCTCGGCCTGCGCGGCGAAGAGGCGTGGTTCGCGCAACGCGCGGCGACGGCCAGCCCCGCGGTGCGCGCCGACGCTTCGCGACGCGTCGACCTCCGTGCCGCGGCCGCGCTCTGGCCTTCGCGCGATTCGACGGCGTTCGCGCAGGCGCGCGCGCTGCTGCACTGGCATGCGCGCCACCGCCATTGCAGCGCTTGCGGCGGTGAACTCGCCTTCGTGCGCGCCGGCTGGCTCGGCCGCTGCGCCGCCTGCGGCAGCGAGCATTACCCGCGCACCGACCAGGCGATCATCACCGCCGTCACCGACGGCAAGCGCCTGTTGCTCGGCCGTCAGAAGCCCTGGCCGCCGCGGCGCTGGTCGGTGCTCGCGGGCTTCGTCGAGCCGGGCGAGTCGCTGGAGCAGACGGTGGCGCGCGAGGTGCTGGAGGAAAGCGGCGTGCGCGTGCGCGAAGCGCGTTATCTCGCGTCGCAGCCCTGGCCGTTCCCCGGCGCGCTGATGCTGGGCTTCATCGCACGCGCCGAGCCGGATGAACCGCAGGCCGGCGACGAACTCGAGGACGCGCGCTGGTTCGATGCCGACGAGGTCCGCGCCGGGCTCGCCGCCGACTGGACGAATGCCGACGCGGCCGGCGACGGCATCATCCTGTCCGCGCCGATCTCGATCTCGCGCTGGCTGGTGGAGCGCTGGCTGGCGGAATTCGCCTAGCCGCGCGCCGGGGCGCAGGCGCTAGGCCGCGTCGCCGCGCAGTTCGCGCACCTGCGCCTCGAGCTGCTCGGCGCTGGTGCCCGGAGGCATCGGCGCGCCGGCCGCCAGCTCGACGTGCGCCCGGAAGCGCCGCGGCACGCGCATGCGACCCAGCGGCCCGGCTTCGGATGAAGCGCCACGCCGGCTCCACATGCTGCTCCACATGTTGCGCAGCGCCAGCGGCACCACCGGCACCGCCCGCCCCTCCGCGGCCGCACGCTCCAGGATCTTCTCGACGCCCGACTTGAACGGCGCGATCGCGCCGTCCTTCGTCAGCGTGCCCTCCGGGAAGATGCCGACGAGCTCGCCGTCGGCCAGCGCGGCATCGATCTCGTCGAAGGCGCGCCGCATCAACGCGGGATCCTCGCGCGCGCCGGCGATCGGGATCGCCTTCGCGGTGCGGAAGATCCAGCTCAGGACCGGAATCTCGAAGATCCGGTGGTACATCACCCAGCGCACCGGCCGCGGGATCGCCGCCGACAGGATCAGCGCGTCCATGTAACTGACGTGGTTGCAGGCGGGCACCGCGGCGCCTTCGTCGGGCACATGCTCCTCCACGCCGCGTACCCGCAGCCGGTACAGCGTGCGCACGAGCACCCAGCTCAGGAAGCGCATCAGGAACTCGGGCACGATCGTGAAGATCCAGATCGCCACCAGCGTGTTGGCGATCGCCAGTGCCAGGAACAGCTGCGGGATCGACCAGCCGGCCCATTGCCGCAGCAGCAGGCACAGCACCGAGGAGGCGACGACGAAGCCGGAGTTCTGGATGTTGAGCGCGCCGATCACCCGCGACAGCTCGCCCTTCGGCGTGCGGCTCTGGATCAGCGCGAACAGCGGCACCACGAAGAAGCCGGTGAACAGGCCGATGCCGACGAGGTCCAGCACGATGCGCCAGCTCCCGGCCGCGTGCAGGAAGCCCATGACGTCGAGGCCCGTCGCGGCGACGGTGCCGCTGCGCGCGAAGTACAGGTCGAACAGGAACGCGCTCATGCCGAAGGCGCCCAGCGGCACCAGGCCGATTTCGACGGTGCGCGCGGACAGCTTCTCGCACAGCATCGAGCCCGTGCCCGTGCCGATCGAGAACAACGCGAGCGCGAACACGTACAGGGTGTTGCCGCCGCCCAGGTGCGCGACCGCGTAATCCGGCAGCTGCGTCGCGAACACCGTGCCGACGAACCAGAACCAGGACACGCCCAGCACCGCGTTGCGCACCGCGAGCTGCTTGCGGGCCAGGCGCAGCACTTCGAAGGTCTCCGGCACCGGATTCCAGTTGATCCGGAGATCGGGCGCGGCGGCGCCGGCCGGCGGGATCAGCCGGCTCACCAGGTTGCCGCACACCGCCAGCGCGATCACGCACGCGCCCGCAACCAACGGCCCCTGCGCGCCGGCCACCGTGAAGATCAACCCGCCCGCGATCATGCCGACGAGGATCGACACCGAGGTACCCATCTCGACCAGCCCGTTGCCGCCGGTCAGTTCCTCCGGGCGCAGCACCGACGGCAGGATCGAATACTTCACCGGCCCGAACAGCGTCGACTGCACGCCGGTCAGGAACAACGCGACCAGCAGCAACGGCAGCGCCTGCAGCACGAAGGCCACGGCCGCCAGCGACATGATCGCGATCTCCATCGAGGTCGTGATCCGGATCAGCCGCGACTTCTCCAGCTTCTCCGCGATCTGCCCGGCGGTCGCCGAGAACAGGAAGTAGGGCAGGATGAAGATCGCCGGCGCCAGCGACGCGTACAGCGTGCGCTGCGACGGCGACGCGTCCATCCAGAACAGCAGGCCGATGATCGCCTGCCGGAACACGTTGTCGTTGAAGGCGCCGAAGCACTGGGTGATGAACAGCGGCAGGAAGCGCCGCTGGCGCAGCAGTTCGAACTGCGAATGCTTGTCCCCGGCACCGGCCATCGGCTTCCCCCTGCGGCCGATGGCCGCGTCCCGGGGCCTATCGTATCCTCCGCCGACGATCCCGCAGGAGCCGCGCCGATGCCCGCGATGCCCGCAGCCTTCCTCGGCCATGGCAGCCCGATGAACGCCATCGAGCGCAACCGGTACACCGACGCCTGGCGCGCGCTCGGCGCCGCGGTGCCCAAGCCACGGGCGGTCCTGGCGGTCTCGGCGCACTGGTACGTCAATGCCACCGCGGTCACCGCGATGGCGCGGCCGAAGACCATCCACGACTTCTACGGTTTCCCGCAGCCGCTGTTCGACGTGCGCTACCCGGCGCCGGGGCTGCCGGAACTCGTCCACGAAATCGCCGAAGTGGTCGAGCCCGAACAGGTCGGCGCGGACCACGACAGCTGGGGCCTCGACCACGGCACCTGGTCGGTGCTCGTGCATGCGTTCCCCAAGGCGGACGTCCCCGTCGTGCAGCTCTCGATCAATGCGCTCCAGCCGCCTCGCTACCACCTGGCGATGGGGCGGAAGCTCGCCGCGTTGCGCGCGCGCGGGGTGATGGTCGTCGGCAGCGGCAACGTCGTGCACAACCTGCGCGCGATCGACTGGAAGCAGCCCGACGCCGGCTTCGACTGGGCGCGGCGGTTCGACGACGCCGCGCGGCGCATCATGACCGAACGCCCGGGCGACGTGCTTGAACTGTTCGACCATCCCGATTTCCGCATGGCGGTCCCGACCGACGAGCACTTCCTGCCGCTGCTGTACATCGCCGGCATCGCGGCGGAATCGGGCCGCGTCGCCGACGTGCTGGTGGACGGCTATGCGTACGGCTCGCTGTCGATGGCGTGCTACACCGTCGGCACCTGCGATCCCGCGCTGCAGGATGGCCTGGGTGGCGCGGCGGCGCTGGAGACGGTGATGGCGCCGGAGGACGCGAACGTCTGAGGCGACGCGCCGTCGTCGGACGGCGTGTTGCGGCTCAGCGACAGCGTGGCGTCGACCCGGATACCGGGGCAGGCGTTCGCTGGCCTGCAATGAAAGCAACACTTTCACGAAAGTGAAAGCAAAACTTACTTCGCCCGCGACGGGCGCCCCTAACGTCCGGGTCCATGAAGGACGAGAAAGCGGAATTTTCGGCGCGACTGCGCGCCGCGTTGAAGGAAGCGCGGATCGACGCCAGTCCGGCGGTCCTCGAGAAGCGATTCAATTCCCGCTATGAAGGCGCGCCCGTGACCTCGCAGGCGATTTCCGGCTGGCTCAACGGCAAGTCGATCCCGCGACAGGACAAGCTGCGGGTGCTCGCCTCACTCGTGGGCGTGGATGCGCATGTCCTGCAATACGGCGGCAGCGGTACGCGGTCGCGCGTGGGCGAGGTCGCGCAGGCGTGGGAAGGGCTCAGCCCTGCCGAACGCGCGATGGTGGATGCCTACGTCACGCTCGCGCCGCCGCAACGCAAGCTCGTGCGCGATCTCGTCAACGCGCTCGCGGAAAAGGGCGCCAGCGCCGGCTGACCATCGCGCCTTCGCGCCGGCTTTCCACCCGCGCCGGGGCGCTCGTCAGCCGCGCTCGCGGGCGATCGCGCGCCAGCCGACGTCGCGGCGATGGAACTCGCCGGGCCAGGAGATGCCGGAAACTTCCTCGTAGGCGCGACGCTGTGCATCGGCGACGCTGTCGCCGAGCGCGCACACGCACAGCACGCGCCCCCCCGACGTGACCACGTTGCCGTCCGCATCCAGTCGCGTACCGGCATGGAAGACCTTGCTGTCCAGTGGCTGCGACCTGGGCAAGCCTTCGATCACGTCGCCGGTGGCGGGCGAAGCGGGGTAGTGGGCCGCCGCCATCACCACGCCCAGCGACGGGCGCGGATTCCAGCGTGCATCGACGTCGCGCAGTTCGCCGTCGATGGCAGCTTCCACCAGGTCGAGCAGGTCGGACTGCAGCCGCATCATGATCGGCTGGGTCTCGGGGTCGCCGAAGCGCACGTTGAACTCGATCACCCTGGGCGCGCCGGTGCCGTCGATCATCAGCCCGGCGTACAGGAAGCCGGTGAATGGCCGTCCGTCCTCGGCCATGCCGCGGACGGTCGGCATGACCACTTCGCGCATGATCCGCGCCTGCACTTCCGGCGTCACCACGGGCGCGGGCGAATATGCGCCCATGCCGCCTGTGTTCGGCCCGGTATCGCCATCGCCGACGCGCTTGTGGTCCTGCGAAGTGGCCATCGGCAGCGCGTACGCGCCGTCGACCATGGAGATGAAGCTGGCTTCCTCGCCGTCGAGGAATTCCTCGATGACCACGCGCGCGCCGGCGGCGCCGAACGCGTCGCCGGCCAGCATGTCGCGCACCGCAGCTTCGGCTTCGGCAAGCGTGGTCGCGACGACGACGCCCTTGCCCGCGGCCAGGCCGTCGGCCTTGACCACGATCGGGTTGCTGCTCGCGCGCGCGCGTTCGCGGACATGCGCGAGCGCCGCTTCGAGTTCGGTGTGCACCGCGTAATCCGCGGTGGGGATCCTGTGGCGGGCGAGGAACGCCTTGGCGAACGCCTTGCTGCCTTCCAGCTGGGCCGCCGCCGCGGTGGGCCCGAAGATCCGCAGCCCGGCAGCGCGGAACCGGTCCACGACGCCGGCGACAAGCGGCCCCTCCGGGCCGACCACGGTGACCGACACGCCTTCGCTGCGCGCGAGCTGGACGAGGGCATCCATGTCGCCGAGGTCGCATTCGACGTTGCGGCATTTCGGCTCGCGCGCAGTGCCGGCGTTGCCCGGGACGACCAGCACCTGGCTCACGCGCGGCGATTGCGCGAGCTTCCAGGCGAGGGCGTGCTCGCGCCCGCCCGAGCCCAGCACCATGACCCGCGCCTTGGGGCGCGCCGCGGCCGCCTTGCGCGGATCGGGGTCGCTGGCGGGATTGCGCAGCCAGTAGCAGAACCACAGCACCGGCGCATAGACCGCGCTGGCGGCGAGCGCGATCAACAGCGAATAGGCGGGCGGGATCTGCCGGAAGGCGAACAGCTGGTGGTTGTAGCGCTGGATGCCGTACGCGGCTCCCAGCAGCATCACCGAAAACAGCAACAGCTCCGTGCCGAGGAACAGGCGCCAGCGTTCCTCCCGGCGCAGGCCGCGGCCATGGTCGGCGGTGAAGCGGAGGCGCGCGAACTCGGCGCTGCAGAACACGATCAGGATGCCCCCCACCGTGCGCAACGCCCGGGAGCTCGGCAGGACCGCCTGCACGATCCCCACCACGATGGCGACGACGACGAAGGTGGCGACGAACCACGCCACGTACTTGAGTACCGGCGCGTCGTCCTGGATTCCGTGCCTGCCGTTCGCGTTCATCGGGCTTCCATTCCTTTCGGGGTCAATGCCTGAAATGGCGGATACCGGTGAAGACCATCGCGATGCCGTGCTCGTCGGCCGCGGCGATGACCTCGGCGTCGCGCATCGAGCCGCCGGGCTGGATCACCGCCCGGATGCCGGCTTCCGCGGCGGCGTCGATGCCGTCTCGGAACGGGAAGAACGCGTCCGAGGCCATCACCGAGCCCGGCACTTCCAGTCCCGCATCGGTCGCCTTGATGCCGGCGATGCGCGCGGAGTACACGCGGCTCATCTGCCCGGCGCCGACGCCGACGGTGCGGCCGTCCTTCGCATACACGATGGCGTTGGACTTCACGAACTTCGCCACGCGCCACGCGAACAGCAGGTCGGCGAGCTGCGCATCGGTCGGCGCGAGCTTCGTCACCACCTTCAATTCGTCGCGCGCGACTTCGCGGATGTCGCTGGTCTGCATCAGCAGGCCGGAGCCGACGCGCTTGACGTCGAAGTTGTTGCGGCCGTCGCCGTGCGGGATCCGCAGCACGCGCACGTTCGCCTTCTTCTTCGCGTAGTCGAGCGCGCCGGCGTCGTAATCCGGCGCGATCAGCACTTCGACGAACTGGCGGTCGAGGATCGTCCTGCACGTGGCCGCATCGAGCGGCTGGTTGAAGGCGATGATGCCGCCGAACGCGGACGTCGGATCGGTGGCGTAGGCGGCTTCGTAGGTGTCGCCGCAACCGGTGCCCACCGCCACGCCGCAGGGATTGGCATGCTTGACGATCACGCAGGCCGGCTGCTCGAACTGGCGCACGCATTCCCAGGCGGCGTCCGCGTCGGCCAGGTTGTTGTAGCTCAGTTCCTTGCCCTGCAGCTGCGAGAACGTCGCCAGCGTGCCCGGCACCGGCCACAGGTCGCGGTAGAAGGCGGCGTGCTGGTGGGGGTTCTCGCCGTAGCGCAGGTCCATCACCTTCACGAAATTGCTGTTCTGCTGCGCCGGGAACAGGCCGCGCGCGCCGTCGTCGTCGAGCGAAGACAGGACGTTGCCGATGCAGGCGTCGTATTGGGCGACGCGGTTGAACGCCGCGACCGACAGCGCGAAGCGTGTCTTCGCCGACAGCGCGCCGCCATGGGCATCGAGCTCCGCGACGATCGCGTCGTACTGCGCCGGATCGGTCGCCACCGCGACGCGCGCGAAGTTCTTCGCCGCCGAGCGCAGCATTGCCGGGCCGCCGATGTCGATGTTCTCGACGATGTCCTCGAGGGAACTCGACGGATCGGCCGAGACGCGCTCGAACGGATACAGGTTCAGCACCAGCAGGTCGATCGGCGCGATGCCGTGCTCCGCCATCACCGCGTCGTCGGTGCCCGCGCGCCCCAGCAGGCCGCCGTGGACCACCGGATGCAGGGTTTTTACCCGGCCATCCATCATTTCCGGGAAACCGGTGGCCTCGCTGACGTCGGTCACCGCCAGCCCGGCCTCGCGCAGGGTGCGGGCGGTACCGCCGGTGGAAAGCAGGGCCACGCCGTGGCGGTCCAGCGCGCGCGCCAGGTCCAGCAGGCCGGCCTTGTCGGACACCGACAGCAGCGCGCGTCGCAACTGCACGGGTTCGCCGCGCACTCCTTCACCACCCATGGTCATGCGATCCCGTAGTCGCGCAGTTTCCTGCGCAGGGTCGCGCGGTGGATGCCGAGCATCGTCGCCGCGCGGCTCTGGTTGCCGTCGCAGTGCTGCAGCACTTCGGCGAACAACGGGATCTCGAGTTCGCGCAATGCGATTTCGTACAGGTCGTTGGCGTCGCAACCATCGAGGTCGCGCAGGTAACGCCGCACCGAATTGGCGACGTGCTCGCGCAGCGGCGGGCGGTTGCCGCCACGGCTGGGTTCGGTGCGATCGACGGCGTTCAAGCGACTCCCCCGGGGACCAGATGCGCCACCGGCGCGTGGCCGGCGGGGGGAACGAGTCTAGCGCGGCGGCGCCCCACGCGCCACGCGGGAGGCGCGCGGCCCCGGGCCGATTCAGCGGAAATCGAACGTAAAGGCGACCACGCCGGGACCCGGCTCGACGACGTCCAGTGCGACCGTGGCGCTTCCGCCGCTGGCGAGCGTGGACTGCGCCGGCGCCGTGCCCAGGTACTCGGCCGGCGTGAATGCACGGAAGCCGACCGCACGGCCGTCCGCGTCGGACAAGGTCAGCAGTAGCGTCGGCCAGGCCTGCGCCCAGCGCGCATCGTTGCGGAAGCTGGCGGCGACGTGGAGCACGCCAGGGCGCGACGGGGCAGGGCGCACATCGCGCTGCAGCAGCGTGAATGCGGCGGGTTCGCGCCATGCAGGCACGTCGCAGCGCAGCACCGTGCATGCGCCCGCCAGCGCGGGCCGCCAGCGCGCGTCCGCAGCGAGTTGCGCGCGATCGGCGAGCAGCACCTGCACGATGAGCAACAGCGCGAGCGACGCGATGATCGCCATGCCGTGCCACGACGCACGGCGTCCGCGCGCATCACCCGCGTCGATGGCAGGCGGTTCCAGGAAAGTGGGCAAGGCAGGCATGCGCCCCATTGTAGAGCCGAGCC
>DATJDY010000141.1:0-5653 GCA_035497155.1 Luteimonas sp. | reverse complement strand
CACGGCGGCCAGGTGTACACCGACGGCGCCAACATGAACGCGCTCGTCGGCGTCGCCAGGCCCGGCAAGTGGGGCTCGGACGTCTCGCACCTCAACCTGCACAAGACCTTCTGCATCCCGCACGGCGGCGGCGGCCCGGGCGTTGGCCCGTGCGCGGTGAAGTCGCACCTCGCGCCGTTCCTGCCGAAGGCGGGCAGCGACGGCGGCGTGCGCACCGACGGCCTCGGCGATGGCGCGATGGTGTCCGCGGCGCCGTTCGGCTCGGCCAGCATCCTGCCGATCAGCTGGATGTACATCGTGATGATGGGCGCCGAGGGCCTGCGCCGCGCGACCCAGGTCGCGATGCTCAACGCGAACTACCTGGCGAAGCGGCTGGCGCCGCACTTCCCGACGCTGTACACCGGCCGCAACGGCCTGGTCGCGCACGAGTGCATCCTCGACCTGCGCCCGATCAAGGACGCCACCGGCATCAGCGCCGAGGACGTGGCCAAGCGCCTCATCGACTTCGGCTTCCACGCGCCGACGCTGAGCTTCCCGGTCGCGGGCACGCTGATGGTCGAGCCGACCGAGTCGGAGTCGCTGCATGAGCTCGACCGCTTCATCGACGCGATGATCCAGATCCGCGACGAGATCCGCGCGGTCGAGGACGGCCGCCTGGATCGCGAGGACAACCCGCTCAAGCACGCGCCGCACACCGCCGCGCAGGTCTCGGCGAGCGAGTGGACGCACGCGTACCCGCGCGAGCTGGCCGCGTTCCCGCTGGCGACGCTGAAGCAGCAGAAGTACTGGCCGCCGGTCGCGCGCGTGGACAACGTGTACGGCGACAAGAACGTGTTCTGCAGCTGCGTGCCGATCAACGCGTTCGCCGGCGAACCGGAAGCGTTCAGCGAGCCGAACGTCAGCTGACGCAACGCCGGCTGAATGCGTGGTTTCACGGCGCGATGAATGCGCCGCGGCGATCCTCGTCCCCATGGACGAAGACCGCCGCATGGACCAAAACCGCCGCACCGAGCCGGACTACTACAGATCCGACGCCCCGCAGAGCACCGCCGTCGCCGCGCTGCGTGGACCCGCGGTGCTCGAGTTCGGCACCAACTGGTGCGGGCATTGCCTCCTGGCGCGCCCATTCGTGGAGCGGGCGCTGGCCGGCGCGCCGGGCATCCGCCACCTGAAGATCGAGGACGGTCCCGGCCGCGCGCTCGGCCGCGCGTACCGGGTGAAGTTGTGGCCGACGCTGGTGTTCCTGCGCGACGGCGTCGAACTCGCGCGCGTCGTGCGCCCGCTCGGCGCCGGTGCGATCGCGGCCGCGCTCGACCGGATCCATGCGACGGATGCCGCTGCGGAAACGGATGCCGCCGCGGAAGTCGCATCGCCACGCGATAGCTGAACGCGTTCAGAGAATGCCTAGCCATCCCGCCCGCTTCCGCGGATAACGTGCGCCCGCAATGTGCGCTTTCGCACATACGCCCATTCATCCGCGACCCAGAATCCGGGACGGGGAGACACCACGATCGACGGAGCGACGCAACGCATGAGGATGGAGCGGGAACCGGGCGCTTTCGGCTGCCTGCTGGATTGCCTGCCGGACACCACGCGCCTGCGACTGTCGCCGGAACTGCAGCGCGTCGAATTGCCGGCCGGGCGCGTCCTGCAGGAAAACGGCGTCGTCCCCGGCCATCTCCATTTCCCGTGCAGCGGATTCGCCTCGATGACCTATGTCACCGCGAACGGCGAAACCGGCGAGATCGCGAGCATCGGCAACGAAGGCATGGTCGGCGTCGCGCTGCTGGTCGGCGACGGCATGGCCACCAGCACGCACGCGGTGATGCAGGCGCCCGGCTCGGCGTATGCGCTGCGCGCGGAAGTCGCGCAACGCGAGTTCCGCGGCGACCAGGCGTTCCAGGCGATGGTGATGCGGCACGTGAAGTGGCTCGTCAGCCAGGCCACGCAGGCCGCGATCTGCAGCCGCCACCATCCGATCGAGCGCCAGCTCGCGCGCTGGCTGCTGCTCGGCTTCGACCGGACCGGCAACGCGCCGCTGCTCGTGACCCACGAGACGCTGGCCAGCCTGCTCGGCGTGCGACGCGAAGGCGTGACCGAAGCCGCGCGCCGACTGCAGGACGCCGGCGCGATCAGCTACAGCCGCGGCTGCATCCGCCTGGAGCAGCGCGACGCGCTCGAGCAGCGCACCTGCGAGTGCTACGGCCTGCTGCACCGCCAGCGCGCCGCGCTGGTCCGCTGCGCGGCCGCGACCACGACCATGCCTGCGCCTGCGCCTGCGCTCGCCGCGGAAGCGCGCTGAACCACGCGATGGAACGCAACGTACCCCTGCCGTCGATGCTGCACTCGATCATCGAGGCGGCCCGCGTCATGTTCCCGGGCCGGGACTGGGCGGACATCGAAGAACACGTCCGCCGCGCCTGGCACAGCGTCGCGCACGACCACGCTTGGGAGCAGGTACGCGACGGCGCGCGCCGAGAGTGGGAACGGCGTCAGTCCAGCGGCGCCGGCTTGCCGTAGAAGAAGCCCTGCCCGAACTGGCATCCGAGTTCGGCCAGGATGTTGCGCTGCTCGAGGGTTTCGATGCCCTCCCCGATCGTGTCGATGCCGAGCGTGCCGGCCAGCGCCAGGATCGCGCGCACCAGCGCCAGGCTCTCGGCCTGCGTGTCGCCGTCGAGCCCGGAAACGAAGCTGCGGTCGATCTTCAGCGACTGGATCGGGAACCGGTGCAGGTAGGACAGCGCCGAGAACCCGGTGCCGAAGTCGTCCAGCAGCGCCAGCACGCCGCGCGTTCGCAGCTTGTTGAGCATGCGCAGGGCGCGCGGCGCGTCGTCGAGCAGCGCGACCTCGGTGATCTCGATGCGCAGCCGGCGCGGATCGGCGCCGGCGACGTCGAGCATGCGCAGCAGCCGGTCGGCGAAGTCGTCGGAACGGAAATGGCGTGGCGAAACGTTGATCGACACATAGGCATCGCCACTGCGGCGCAGCCAGTCGATCACGCGCTCATACACCAGCCAGTCGACCTGCTCGATCAGGCCGCTGTCCTCGCCCACGCCGATGAACTCGGCCGGCGGCAACGCGCCGTGCAGCTCGTGTTCCCAGCGCAGCAGCGCCTCGTAGCCGACGATCGCGCCGTCGGACAGGCGCACGATCGGCTGGAAGTGCGGCACGAAGGATTCGTTGATGATGGCGCGGCGCAGGTCCGCCTCCAGGTCGAGCAGGCGCGTGGCGTGCGCGCGCATGTCCTCGTCGAAGACGGCGCTGCGGTCGCGGCCCTCGGCCTTGGCGCGGTACATCGCGGCATCCGCGTCGCGCAGCAGCTCCTCGCCGAGGCGATAGCGCGGCGCCCAGTGGGCGATGCCGATGCTGGCCGACGGGAACAGCTCGCGGCCACCCAGCCACAGCGGCCTGCCCAGCACCTCGAGCACGCGCGCGGCGAGCGCGGTGCTGCCGGGCGGCTCGCACACGCCCTCGGCCAGGATCGCGAACTCGTCGCCGCCGAAGCGCGCGACGATGCTGCGCTCGTCGAGCACGCTGGCGATGCGGCGGCCGATTTCCACCAGCATCTCGTCGCCGGCGGCGTGGCCGATCGAATCGTTGATCAGCTTGAACCGGTCGAGGTCCAGGAACAGCACCGAGAAGCCGCAGACCTCGTCGGCGCGCGCACGTCCGATCGCCGCGTCCAGGCGCTCGAGCAGGTGCGCGCGGTTGGGCAGGCCGGTGAGCGCGTCGTGCCGCGCCTGGTGGGTCAGGCGCTGCTCGGCGCGCACGCGCTCGCCGATCTGCGCGCGCAGCTCGCGGTTCGCGTCGGCGAGCTCCTGGGTGCGCGATTCGACCCGGAATTCGAGTTCGGCGTGCGCCGACTTCAGGTGCTCCTGGGCGCGCTTGCGCGCCAGGCCACCGCCGATGTGGTGGGCGACGAAGGTCAGCAGCTCCTGGTCGGCCTCGTTGAACACGATCTCGTGCGAATAGGTCTGCACCGCGATCGCGCCGACGACGGTGTTGTCGCGCAGCAGCGGCACGCCCAGCCAGCTGTACGCCAGCGCGCCGTGGCTGCGCACTTCGCCGCTGGCCTCGAGCTCGGCGATGCGCGCGCGGTCGGCGAGCAGCGGCTCGCCATGCACGATCACGTATTCGGTCAGGCCCTTGCCGAGCTTGCGGGTGGTGCGCGCGGCGTCGCGCTCGTCGACCGAATAGGGGAAGGCGATCTGGTCCCCTTCCGGCACCAGCAGCGCGATGTAGAAGTTGCGCGCGAACAGCAGCTCGCCGACCACGGCATGCACGTCGGCATAGAAGCGCTCGAGGCTGCCGGCAACCACCGACAGTTCGGTGATGCGGTACAGCGCGCGCTGCAGGCGCTCGGCGCGCTGGCGCTCGAGGATCTGCGCCTGCAGCACGAGGTTGGCCTGCGACAGCTCGAGCGTGCGCTCGTCGACGCGGCGCTCGAGCTCGTCGCGCGCGTGCTTGCGGTCGAGCGCGGTCATGATGTGCTGGGCCACGTATTCGAGCAGTGCGCGGTCCTCGTCGCTGTAGCTGGCCGGGTGGTCGTAGCTCTGCACCACGATCGCGCCGGCGACGCGCCCCTCGCGCCGCATCGGCACGCCGAGCCAGTCGGCGCTGTCCGGGCCGCTGAGGCCATCCAGGACCACGCCCATCTCGCGGCGCAGGCGCGCCGAGGGGCCGTACAGCGGCTCGCCGTGGCGCAGCAGCGCGACGGTGAGGCTGTTGGACATCTCGGAGATCGCGATGTCGACCTCGGGTTCCGCGACGTAGGGATCGAGGCGGTCGGCGAAATACAGGAAGCGCACCGCGTCGCGCACGTCGTCGTACAGCACGATGTAGAAGTTCTCGGCGTACATCAGGCGGCCGACGACGGCGTGGATGCGACCGAGCATCTCCTGCATCTCCAGGCCGGAGCCGGAGAGGTCGGCGATCTCGTACAGCGCCTGCTGCAGCCGCTGCGACTTCTGCAGGGCCTCGACCCGCGCTTCGGCGGCGGCGGCGGCCAGCGTCGCCGCGACCGTGCGGCGCGCCAGCGCGAGCCAGGCGTCGCGCGATGCGGCCGCCAGGGGCGTGCCGGGGAGCGCGGCCACGACCACGCGCAGTCCGTCGGCGTCGTCCCAGGCTTCATCGAGGATCGCCATCACATCCCCCGGTGACGTCCGTCCGTCGAGCAAGGCTTCAGCGTGCGCATGCAGGGCGGTGGGCACGCCGGCGCTTTCCGACAAGCCGTCGCCGCTGCGCGGATCGCGCCAGCGCACGACCACGGCCGAACCCCCGGGGAGGGTTTCGGCAAGGCCGGCGGCCAGGCTTGCCGGCGCGGGCGCATGCGCAGGCGTCGCCTGCCGTTCGGCTTCGGCGCCCGCCATGACGTTGCCCATCCCCATGCCCGCAGGATAACGCCCCGGGCCTGCGGGACGGCAAGCCCTTCCCGGCCCGCAGCGCAGGGCTTACCCTGCCCCCGATGGACGACCGCCCCGCGCAAAGCCCGGCCGGACCGCGGCCGGCGCCCGGCGCGGCCGACCCCGCCGACGACGCGTTGATGCTGGCCTGGGCCGGCGGCGATGCCAGCGCGTTCGAGCGGCTGTATGGCCGCCATCGCACCCGCCTCTACCGCTATTTCCTGCGCCAGGTGCGCGATGCGGCGCTCGCC
>DATJDY010000140.1:0-8511 GCA_035497155.1 Luteimonas sp. | reverse complement strand
TGTTTTCAGTCCTTGGGGGACACCACGATGCTCTTTTGGCGCGTCAAGCCGCTCGACCAGATCCTCGCCACGGCCGAAAAGAAGTCGCTGCACCGCCAGCTCGGCCCGATCCAGCTCACGCTGCTCGGCGTCGGCGCGGTCATCGGCACCGGCATCTTCGTGCTGACGGCGGAAGCCGCGCAGAAGTCCGGCCCGGCGATGATGATCGCCTTCGTGATCGCGGCGGTCGTGTGCGGCCTCGCCGCCCTGGCCTACGCCGAACTCGCCTCGATGATCCCGGTGTCGGGCTCGGCCTACACCTACACCTACGGCGTGATGGGCGAACTGATCGCCTGGATCGTCGGCTGGGCCCTGGTGCTCGAATACGCCATCGGCGCAACCGCCGTCTGCGTGGGCTGGTCCGGCTACGTCAACGGCCTGCTGAACAGCGGCGTCTTCGGGCTGGTGGAACCCGGATCGCTATCGCTGCCGCCGTGGCTGCAGACCGGCTACTTCTCCGGCGGCGGCTTCAACCTGCTCGCCTTCCTGATCGGGCTGGCAGTGACCTGGCTGCTCGTGATCGGCACCTCGAAGAGCGCCAAGGTCAATGCGGTCCTGGTCGCGATCAAGATCATCGCGCTCACCGCGTTCATCGTGCTCGCGCTGCCCGCGGTCAAGAGCACCAACCTGCATCCGTTCATGCCCACCGGCTGGGGCAGCCCGACCGGCGGCGTCGGCATCCTCGGTGCGGCGGCCTCGATCTTCTTCGCCTACGTCGGGTTCGACGCGGTCTCCACCGCCGCCGAGGAAACCAAGAACCCGAACCGCAACATCCCGATCGGCCTGATGGGCGCGCTCGCGATCTGCACCATCTTCTACCTGCTGGTCGGCTACGGCGCCGCAGGTTCGGTCGGCGCGCAGCCGATGTTCGGCGCCAACGGCCTCGCCCTCGATCCGGGTACCCCGGCGATGGCCGCCGCCTGCGCGCTGCCGGCCAATGCCGGTGCGCTGGTGTGCAGCAACGAGCCGCTGGCCCACGTGATCCGCGTGCTCGGCTTCCCGCAGATCGGCAACCTGATCGCGCTGGCCGCCGTGCTCGCGCTGCCGTCGGTCATCCTGATGATGATGTTCGGCCAGACGCGCATCTTCTTCACGATGTCGCGCGATGGCCTGCTGCCGGATATCCTGTCGAAGATCCACCCGCGCTTCCACACGCCGCACGTGGTCACCATCCTCACCGGCATCGTGGTCGCGGCCTGCGCCGCGCTGTTCCCGGTCGGCAAGCTCGCCGACACGTCCAACGCCGGCACGCTGCTCGCGTTCGCGATGGTGTCGATCGGCGTGCTGATGCTGCGCCGGATCCAGCCGAACCGCCCGCGCCCGTTCCGCACGCCGATGGCGTGGGTCGTGTGCCCGCTGGCGGTGCTGGGTTGCGCCCTGCTGTTCGTCAACCTGAGCGCGGTGGCGAAGACGGTGTTCGTGGTGTGGGCACTGATCGGCCTGGTGTTCTACGCGTTCTACGGCGTGCGCAAGAGCCAGCTGGCACCCGGTAACGCGCAGTCCGACGACTGATCGCCCGGAACCGCCCAGCCCATGTTCAAGCGACTCTTCGCGACCAAGCACCCGCACGCCGTCACCGGCGACGCCAACCAGTTGCAGCTGCACCGCACCCTCGGACCCTGGGGCCTCACGGCCCTGGGGATCGGCGCGGTCATCGGCGGCGGCATCTTCGTGATCACCGGCCAGGCGGCCGCGGAACACGCCGGGCCGGCGATCATGCTGTCGTTCGTGCTGGCGGCGATCTGCTGCACGTTCTGCGCGCTGGCCTACGCCGAGTTCGCGGCGATGGTGCCGGTCTCGGGCAGCGCCTACACCTACACCTACGCCACCCTGGGCGAACTGGCGGCCTGGTTCATCGGCTGGATGCTGGTGCTGGAATATGGCGTCTCGGCATCGGCCGTGGCGGTGAGCTGGACCGGTTACTTCCTCAGCCTGCTCGACAACTTCGGCATCCACCTGCCCGCCGCGTTCGTGAGCGCGCCCCTGGATGCCACGCTGAAGCCGACCGGCGCGATCGCCAACCTGCCGGCGGCCGCGATCGTGCTGCTGCTCACCTGGCTGTGCTACGTCGGCATCCGCAAGTCTTCGGCCATGAACATGGCGATGGTCGTGCTCAAGACCGGCCTGATCCTGCTGGTGATCGCGGCGGGCTGGAAGTACGTGGACCCGGCGAACTGGCATCCCTTCATCCCCGAGAACGTCGCGCCCGGCAAGTTCGGCTGGGACGGCGTGCTGCGCGGCGCGGCGATGGTGTTCTTCGCCTACATCGGCTTCGAGGCGGTGTCGGTGGCGGCGCAGGAATCGCACAAGCCGCAGCGCGACCTGCCGGTCGGCATGCTGCTGTCGCTGGCGATCTGCACCGTGCTGTACATCGCGATGGCCGCGGTGATGACCGGCCTGGTGCCCTATACCCTGCTCGGCACCGACGAACCGGTGGTGACCGCCGTGGCGGCGCATCCTGAACTCGGCTGGCTGCGCATCGTGGTCGAGATCGGCGCGCTGATCGGCCTGTCGTCGGTGGTGCTGGTGATGATCATCGGCCAGCCGCGCATCTTCATGATCATGGCCCGCGACGGCCTGCTGCCGCCGGTGTTCACGAAGATCCATCCCGTGTATCGCACGCCGCACATCAACACCGTGATCACCGGCATCGGCATCGCCGTGCTGGCGGCGATCTTCCCGCTGGACGTGCTCGGCGAGCTGACCTCGATGGGTACGCTGATCGCCTTCGCCGCGGTCTGCGCCGGCGTGCTGATCCTGCGCCGTACCCAGCCCGACCTGCCGCGGCCGTTCCGGATCAAGGGCGCGTGGTTCGTGTGCCTGGCCGGCATCTTCTCGTGCATGGCGCTGCTGTCGACGATGACCGCGCACAACTGGTTCCTGATGGTGGTGTGGACGGCCTTCGGCTTCCTGGTGTACTTCCTGTACGGATACCGGCACAGCCTGGTCGCCCGGGCCACGCGCGGGGGCTAAACTGGGGGCATGAGCGCCCCCCAGCTTTCCGACAGCACGCGCCCCGACGGCATGCCCTACGACGCGCAGCGCCTGCGCCACCTCGCCGGGGAGATCATCACCAACGTCCGCGAACTGGCCGTGGCCGGCATGACGCCGGCCACCAGCAGCAATTTCTCGCGCCGCCTCGACGAGCGCCACGCGGCCATCACTGTGTCCGGGCGCGACAAGGGCCGGCTGACCGAAGGCGACATCATGGTCGTCGATTTCGATGGTCGCACCGTCGGCTCCGACCACCGTCCCTCCGCCGAAACCCTGCTGCACACGCAGCTGTACCGGCGCTTCGCGGAGATCGGCTGCGTGCTGCACACGCATTCGCGGTCGCAGACGGTGGCCTCGCGCCTGTTCGCCGGCGCCGGGCACGTACGGCTGGAAGGCTACGAGCTGCTGAAGGCCTTCCACGGCAACACCACCCACGAAGCCTCGATCGACGTGCCGGTGCTGCCCAACACCCAGGACATGCCGACGCTGGCGGCGCAGGTCGACGCGCTGCTCGGCGAGCGCCCGATGTGGGGCTACCTGATCGACGGCCATGGCCTGTACGCCTGGGGCCGCGACATGGCCGAGGCGCGCCGCCACCTGGAGGCCTTCGAGTTCCTGTTCGACTGCGAGCTGCAACTGCGGGCGCTGGGGTGCAAGCGATGAACGAGACCATGGCCAGCCGACTGCGGATCTTCGCGGAAGAGCATCCCGACGAGCCCCTGCTCGCCACGGACGACCGCACCGCCATGGCGCGCGAGCTCGCCGCGATCGGCGTGACCTTCGAGCAGTGGGAGGCCTCGCGCCCGGTCGCGGCCGGCGATGCGCCGGAAGCGATCATGGAGGCATACCGCGCCGACATCGACCGCCTCGTCGCCGAGCGCGGCTTCCGCAGCGTCGACGTGGTCAGCATCGCACCGGACAACCCGCAGCGCGAAACGATGCGCGCGAAGTTCCTGGACGAGCACTTCCACAAGGAAGACGAAGTGCGCTTCTTCGTCGCCGGCTCCGGCATGTTCACGCTGCACGTCGACGGCAGGGTCTACGAGGTGCTGTGCACCCGCGGCGACCTGATCGCGGTGCCCGATTCCACCCGGCACTGGTTCGACATGGGGCCGGAGCCGAGCTTCGTCGCGATCCGCTTCTTCACCGAGCCGGACGGCTGGGTCGGCCATTTCACCGGCATCGACATCGCGAAGCGCTTCCCGCGCTACGGCGAGTGAGCGCGATGGCGACGACGATCCTGACGGACATCGAGGGGACGACGAGCAGCATCTCGTTCGTGAAGGACGTGCTGTTCCCGTATGCGCGGCGCGCCCTGCCCGGCTTCGTGCGCGAGCACGGCCGCGAGCCCGGCGTGCGGCGCTGGCTCGACATGGTCGCGACCGAGCACGGCGCGATGTGCGACGACGCGATGATCGTCGAGACGTTGCAGGGCTGGATCGACGAGGATCGCAAGCACACGGCGCTCAAGGCGCTGCAGGGCATGGTCTGGCGCGAGGGCTATCTTGCCGGCGAGCTGGAAGCGGACGTGTATCCCGACGCAGTGTCGGCGCTGCGCCGCTGGCACGACGCGGGGCACCGGCTGGCGGTGTATTCCTCCGGCTCCGTCGCGGCGCAGAAGCTGCTGTTCGCGCATACCGACGCCGGCGACCTGACGCCTCTGTTCGATGCGTTCTTCGACACCGAAGTCGGCCCGAAGCGCGACGCGGACAGCTACCGGCTCATCGCCGACAGCCTCAACCGGCGCCCCGGCGACATCGTGTTCCTGTCCGACGTCGTCGCCGAGCTCGATGCGGCGCGCGAAGCCGGCATGCGCACCGTGCTGCTCGACCGGCGCGAGGATTACCCGCAGCCGCGCGGTGCGGCTGCATGCAACGGCCATCCGCGCGTGGAAACCTTCGACGCGGTGGACCCGCTGCTCATGCCCTGACCGGCCACGGCCGGATCGACAAGGAGGTCGCCATGGCGCGCAATCATCCCGGGCTGGTCGCCCTGCTCTTGCTGGCCGCCACCGGCACTGCGGCGGCGGGCCTGCGCGGCGACGGCATCCAGCAGCGCCACGAGCAGCTCCAGCAGCTGGACGACGCGCTGCACGCGACGATGATGTCGGAGGAAGCGCGCGGGCAAGCCCTGGCCGCGCGATTCCGCGAGCTGTATCCCGATGCCGGCGACCCGGGCGCGCTCCACGCCTCCGACGAGGCCTCGCTGCACCTGCGGTTCGACGACGCGATGCTCGCCAACTTCTACAGGACCGAGCCGTACGCACTGGACGCCATGCAGGCGAGCCTGGCCGAACTGGAGCATCGCGGGGCCGCGAAGCGCGAAGAGCTGGCGAGGATGCGCAACGCCCTGCTTTCGGCGCGCCGGTTCGACGACGCCGCGAAATTCGGCGCATCGCGGCCCAAGGCTGGGCTGGCTGCGCTGCCGAAGTTCGTGGACGCCGGGAACGTCGCTGCCGGCCAGCCTAGCGCCTGGCGCGAGGCCGTCGACGGCCGCTTCGAGCGCATTGCCCTGGACCTCGGGCCGCCCCAGGTGCTGGTGATGGCGGGCTGCCAT
Organism: Luteimonas sp.; assembly: GCA_035497155.1. Classification (GTDB taxonomy): domain Bacteria; phylum Pseudomonadota; class Gammaproteobacteria; order Xanthomonadales; family Xanthomonadaceae; genus Cognatiluteimonas. Next base: position 2,922 of record DATJDY010000140.1, on the reverse strand, counting down.
TTCTCGGACGACGCAGCGCGCGAAATCTCCGCCGATCCGGTGCTCGGGCCTGCGTTTCGCGCGCATGCCACCTGGCTCGGCTTGCCGCCGGGTCCCGAGGACCCTGCCGACGTGGCCGAGTGGAACCGCGCGCATCCGCAGGCGCCGATGCTGACCCTCTACGATCGCGCCGAATGGCCGATGTTCCCGCAATGGCGGATGCCGTCGTTCTACGTGGTACGCGATGGCAGGATCATGGGAACCGTGATCGGCTGGAAGCCGGCGGACGCACGCGATGCACTTGTCGCCCTGCTGAGAAAGAACGGGCTGCTTTCTTCCGGGCAAGCCGTTGCGCCGGGCGCGCCCGGAAACGCGGCCGGAAACGCGTCCGAAGAAGCGGCCACCGGACGCTAGACCCCGGCGGGCCCGGCACGGCGCGCGAGTTCGCCGCGCAGGTCGTCGAGCGACAGGCCGCGCGCGCGCAGGGCGACGACGAGGTGGTACACGAGGTCGGCGGCTTCCGCGCGCAGCGAGGCCTGGTCGCCGGCCACCGCGGCCAGCGCGGTTTCCACGCCTTCCTCGCCGACCTTTTGCGCGATCCTCGCGATTCCGGACGCCAGCAGGCGGTCGGTGTAGCCGATGGACGGCGCCGCGATGCGCGCGGCCACCAGCGCGTCCAGCGCGCCGACGGGGTCGCCGGGCGCATGCGCAAAGCAGCTGCAGCGGCCGAGGTGGCAGGTGGGACCGTGCGCACGCGCGACCACGAGCAGCGTGTCGCCGTCGCAGTCGGCCTCGATCGAGACCAGTTCCAGCCAATGCCCTGACGTGTCGCCCTTGCACCACTGCCGGCGCCGGCTGCGGCTGTAGAAGGTGACGCGGCCGCGCTCGACGGTCGCCGCGAGGGCTTCGCGATCCATGTAGCCGAGCATCAGCACGCGCAGGGTCGCGGCGTCCTGCACGATCGCAGGCAGCAGGCCGTCCTGGCGCGCCCATGCGAGGGCGTCGATGTCGATCGTCGCTGTCCGGGGCGTGCTCATGGCGGCCTCACCACGATGCCTGCGTCGTGCAGGGCACGCTTGACGGCGCCGATCTCCAGGCTGCCGTCGTGGAGCGCGCCGGCCGCGAGCGCGGCATCGGCGTCGGCGCGGAAGGCCGCTTCGAAATGGGCCGCGCATCCGGCGCCGCCGGACGCGACCAGCGGCACGGTGCAGATGGCACGCACCGCCGCCAGTTGCACGAGGTCGAAACCGTCGCGGGTGCCGTCGCTGTCCATGCAGTTGAGGACGATCTCGCCAGCGCCCCGTTCCTGGGCTTCCGCGATCCAGTCGAGCGTGCGCCGCGGCAGCGCGCGCATCCGCGATGGATCGCCGCTGTGGCTGCGCACGCGCCATTCGCCGTCGTCGTCGCGGCGCGAGTCGACGCCGACGACGACGCACTGGGATCCGAACGCATCGGCGAGCTCCGACACGAGCGCGGGACGCTCGAGCGCGGGCGTGTTGACCGAGATCTTGTCGGCACCCGCGTTGAGCAGGCTGCGGGCCTGTTCCACGCTGCGGATGCCGCCCGCCACGCAGACCGGAATGTCGAGGTCGCAGGCGACGCGTCCCACCCAGGCGGGATCCGCGCAGGTGCCGCGCGGGCTCGCGGCGATGTCGTAGAGCACGATTTCGTCGGCCCCGGCGTCGCGATGGCGCCGCGCGAGCGCGACGACGTCGCCCATGTCGCGGTGGCCTTCGAAACGCACGCCCTTGACCACGCGCCCGTCGCGCACGTCGAGGCAGGCGATGATGCGGCGGCTCAGCATCGCAATGCGCCCAGGTCGATGCCGCCTTCCAGCAAGCTGCGGCCGAGCACGGCGCCGGCGCAGCCGAGCGCCTCGACCGCCGCGAGATCCGCGGCGTCGCGGATGCCGCCGCTGGCCTGGAGCGACAGCCCGGGGCACGCGGCGCGCAGGTCGCGATACAGGTCCAGGCCCGGACCGGAGAGCATGCCGTCGCGCGCGATGTCGGTGCTGAGCAGGTGCCGCAGGCCCGCGGCTTCGAAGCGGCGCGCGAGCGTCGGAAGCGAAGCGTCGGTCGCCGCGGTCCAGCCGGCGACGGGCAACCGCCAGCGTCCTTCCGCGTCGCGGCGCGCGTCCAGCGCCACCACCAGCGCCTCCGCGCCGAAGCGCGCGATCCAGCCCGCGACGAGGTCGGGCTCGCGGATCGCGAGCGAGCCCACGACCACGCGCGACGCGCCGGCATCGAGCAGGCGCTGCACGTCGCCGGCATCGCGGATGCCGCCGCCGGTCTGGAGGCGCAAGCCGGTCGCGGCGAGCCGCGGCAGCAGCGGCAGTAACGTGTAATTTCCGTCCCGCGCGCCATCGAGGTCGACCAGGTGCAGCCAGCCCGCGCCTTGCGCGGCGTAGCGCGCGGCCTGTGCCTCCGGCGCGTCGGGGTAGCGCGTCTCCCGCGCGTAGTCGCCCTGGCGCAGGCGCACGACACGGCCGTCGCGGACGTCGATCGCGGGATACAGGACCAGGCTCATGGGGAAGGCATCCGCAGGAAGTTGGCCAGCAGCCGCGCGCCCGCGGCGGCCGAGCGCTCGGGGTGGAACTGCACGCCGAACACGTTGTCGCGCTGCACGGCCGCCGCGAACGGGGCGCCGTGCACGGTCTCGGCCACGCAGTCCTCGCCAGGCGCCGCGGCGAAACCGTGCACGAAATACATCCGGGTGCCGGCGGCGATGCCGTCGAACAGCGGCGACGGGCGCGTCGGCGACACGACGTTCCAGCCCATGTGCGGCACGCGCACGCCCGGCGCGGGAGGCAAGGCCTCGACCCGGCCCTGCAGCACGCCCAGTGTCGCGACCTCGCCTTCCGCCGACCCGGCGAACAGCAGCTGCATGCCCAGGCAGATGCCCAGCAGCGGCACGCCCGCCTGGCCCAGCGCAGACGCGAAGCCG
>DATJDY010000139.1:0-1875 GCA_035497155.1 Luteimonas sp. | reverse complement strand
GCGACGCCGACGGCAAGGCGTGGCCGCCGCTGCTCGTCGCGCTGCCGCTGGCCGGCCGCTACGCGATGCGCCAGGGAGCGATGGAATGAATCGCGAACGCAACCGCGGCGTCGCGCTGCTGCTGGTGCTGTGGCTGGTCGCCCTGCTGGTGGCGACGGTCGGTGCGTTCGCGTTGTCGGCACGCACCGAGCAACTGCAGGGCCAGGTGCTCGCGCGCGGCCTGCAGTCGCGCGAAGCCGCGCGCGCCGGCCTGGAACACGCGGTGTCGCGGCTGATGCAGGCCGATCCGCAGCGACGCTGGGTCCCCGATGGCCGCGAGTACAAGTGGCGCTTCGGCGATGCCGACATCGCGGTGCGCATCGTCGATGAACAGGGCAAGGTCGACCTCGACATGGCCGATGCGAACCTGCTCGCGGCGCTGCTGCGGCAGCTCGGCAGCGACCCGCAACAGGCGATGCGCGTCGCCGGCGCCATCGTCGACTGGCGCGACGCCGACACGCTCACCCAGCCGTCCGGCGGCGCCGAGGCGCCCGACTACGCCGCCGCGGGGCGCGACTACGGCCCCGCGAACATGCCCTTCGAAAGCGTGGCCGAGGTCGAGCAGGTGCTGGGCATGACGCCGGCGCTGTATGCCCGGCTGGCGCCGCTTGTGACCGTTTACAGCGGCCGCGCCATGCCGGATCCCGCCTATGCGCCTGGGCAGGTGCGCGCCGCGATGGGCGTTCCGGCGGCCGCGCCGGACCTCGTGGCCGGCAACAGCGGCACGTATAGTATCGAGAGCCGCGCCAGCGTCCGCGGCCGCGCGGCGGTCCTGCGCGTGGTCGCGCGCGCTGGCGGCAACGGCCTGCCGGGATCGGCATGGACGCCATTGCGCTGGGAGGAGGGAGCATCGCCACGTTGACGCCATTCCTCGCGTGGTGGGGCCGCGCGCTTGCCGCGTGGCTGCCGCCGGGCTGGCGCCGTGCGCTCGGCATGGATCGCGGCCGCGTGCTGCTGCGTGCCGGCGACGATGCGCGCGACGTGCCGCCCTCGCTGGCCGACCTGCCGCGCTGGCTGCTGCTGCCTGCTTCGGCGGGATTGCGCCGTCGCCTGGTGCTGCCTGCCGCCGCCGCCGATCGCCTGCGCGACGTGGCCGGCTACGAGATCGACCGGCAGACGCCGTTCGCCGCCGATGCGGTGGCGTACGACGCGCGCGTGCTCGGCCGTCGCGGCGACGGGCAGGTGGATGTCGAACTGGTGGTGGTGCCGCGCACGAAGCTCGACGAGCAGCTCGCGCAACTCAGCGCCGCCGCATCGCAGCTCGCGGGCGCAGACCTGGCCGATGCGCAGGGCGAGCCGGTCGGCGTGAACCTGCTGCCGCCGGAGCTGCGTCGCCGCCGGCATGATCCGGCGCGCGGCTGGAACCTGTTGCTCGCGATCGTCTTCCTCCTCGCGACCGCGACGATGCTGTCGCTGGTGCTGCGCAATCGCGAGGACGCGGCGCGCCGGTTGCAGGCGCAGGTCGCGCGGCAGGCCGCCGCGGCACGCACGGTGTCGCTGCAGCGGGCCGAGCTCGTCGCGCTGGTCGACGGCCGCGCCTGGGTCCTGCGCGCGCGCGCGGGCCGTCCGCAGGTCGTCGCGGTGCTCGACCAGGTCGCGCGCCGCCTGCCCGACGACACCTGGCTCGACAAGCTCGCCATCGACAACGACCGCCTGCTGCTGATCGGCCGCAGCGCGCACGCCTCGGCGCTCGTCGCGCGCATGGAAGGCGCGCCGCAGTGGCGCTCGCCCGCGCTGACCGGCACGCTCCAGCCCGACCCGCGCAGCGGCCGCGACCGCTTCACGCTCACCGCCGACCTGGTGGTGGCGCCGGCCGCGCCCGACGCCGCAACCGGT
>DATJDY010000138.1:0-3093 GCA_035497155.1 Luteimonas sp. | reverse complement strand
TGCCGCTGGACGAGCTGAAGCAGTTCCGCCAGCTGCATTCGAAGACGCCCGGCCATCCGGAGAACTTCGTGACCCCGGGCGTGGAAACCACGACCGGTCCGCTGGGGCAGGGCGTCGCCAATGCGGTCGGCTTCGCGCTGGCCGAGAAGCTGCTGGCGCAGCGCTACAACCGCCCCGAATTCGACGTCGTCGACCACCGCACGTGGGTGTTCCTCGGCGACGGCTGCCTGATGGAGGGCATCTCGCACGAAGCCGCGTCCCTCGCGGGCACGTGGGGCCTGCACAAGCTGGTCGCGTTCTGGGACGACAACCACATCTCCATCGACGGCGACGTCGCCGGCTGGTTCACCGACGACACGCCCGCGCGCTTCGAGGCCTATGGCTGGAACGTGATCCGCGACGTCGACGGGCACGACGCCGACGCGATCAAGGCCGCGATCGAGCAGGCGCTGCAGTCGCAGGACAAGCCCACGCTCGTGTGCTGCCGAACCACCATCGGCTTCGGTTCGCCGGGCAAGGCGGGCAAGGAGTCCTCGCACGGCGCGCCGCTGGGCAAGGACGAAGTCGCCGCCACCCGCGCGGCGCTGGGCTGGAACCACGGGCCGTTCGAGATTCCCGACGACATCCGCGCCGGCTGGCGCGCGGGCAACGCGGGCCTGGTGCGCGAGCACCAGTGGGGCCAGGTGTTCGACGCCTACGCCGCGCGCTATCCGGCCGAGGCCGACGAACTGGTGCGCCGTTCGCGCGGTGACCTGCCGGAGGATTTCGAAGCCGCGGCCGGCGCGTACATCGCCAAGCTGCAGGCCGACGGCCCGGTGGTCGCGTCGCGCAAGGCCTCGCAGATGGCGATCGAGACGTTCGCACCGCTGCTGCCGGAACTCGTGGGGGGCTCGGCCGACCTCGCGCATTCCAACCTCACGCTGTGGAAGGGCAGCAAGTCGGTCGCCGGCGATGACGCCGACGCCAACTACGTGCACTACGGCGTGCGCGAGTTCGCGATGACGGCGATCTCCAACGGCCTGGCGCTGCACGGCTGCTTCATTCCCTACGACGCGACCTTCCTCGTGTTCAGCGACTACGCGCGCAACGCCGTGCGCATGAGCGCGCTGATGGGCGCGCGCGCGATCCACGTCTACACCCACGATTCGATCGGCCTCGGCGAGGACGGGCCGACCCACCAGCCGGTGGAGCACATGGCCTCGCTGCGCTACATCCCCGGCAACGACGTCTGGCGCCCGTGCGACGCGGTCGAGACGGCGGTGGCGTGGCGCGCGGCGATCGAACGCCGCGACGGCCCCAGCTGCCTCGTGTTCTCGCGCCAGAACCTGCCGCACCAGGCGCGCAGCGAGGCGCAGGTCGCGGCGATCGCGCGCGGGGGTTACGTGCTGAAGGATTCCGCCGGCGCACCTGAGATCATCCTCGTCGCGACGGGCTCCGAAGTGGGCCTCGCGATGGATGCCGCGGCGAAGCTTGGCGACGGCGTGCGCGTGGTGTCGATGCCGTCGACCGACGTGTTCGATCGCCAGGACGCGGCGTACCGCGAATCGGTTTTGCCGTCGGCCTGCCGCAAGCGCGTCGCGATCGAGGCGGGCACGGCCGATTTCTGGCGCAAGTACGTCGGCCTCGACGGCGCGGTGGTCGGCATGCACGGTTTCGGTGCGAGTGCGCCCGCCGAGGCGCTGTTCCCCGAGTTCGGCTTCACCGTCGACGCCGTCGTCGCCGCCGCCCGCGCCCTGTAGAGCCGAGCCATGCTCGGCTGATCCGGAGCAAATGCAGCCGACCGTGGGTCGGCTCCGCCAAGGGCTTGACATCTTCGATTACAGGCGTAAATTCACGACCGTCTAGTTTACGGATGTAATCGATGCAGGTCAGCGAAGCCGAATCCGTGGTGATGGAAGTCCTCTGGGAAGCCGAGGCCGGCGGCCGTTCGCCACTCCCGGCCGAGGACGTCGTGGCCGCGCTCGCGCAGCGCCAGGACTGGCAGGAAGCCACCATCAAGACGCTCCTCAACCGCCTGTTGAAGAAGGGCGCGATCAAGGCGTCGAAGGACGGGCGCCGATACCTGTACACGCCGGTGCTCAGCCGGCAGGCCTGGCTGATGGACGAAAGCGAGGGGTTGCTGCAGCGGCTGTTCGACGGTCGCGTCGCGCCGCTGGTGGCGCACTTCAGCCGCCACCGCAAGCTCGGCCCGAAGGACGTCGCGGAACTGCGCAAGCTGCTCGAGGAGATCGACGATGGAAAGCCGTGAAGCGATCGCGTTGCTCGTCCAGGCCACGCTCGTCGGGAGCGCCGCGATCGCGCTGGTGCTGCTGGCACGGCAACCGCTGCGGCGCGCGTTCGGCGCGCGCGCGGCGTACGCGGCGTGGTGGCTGGTGCCCGCGGCACTGGTCGCCCTCGCGATTCCGTCCGCACCTTCGGTCGATGTCGCAGCGATCGGCGTGCGTTTCGCAGCGCCGTTGAGCGTCGCCGCCGATTTCGCCGGCAGCGGGGCCGGCTTCTCCTGGCAACCGTGGGCGCTGGGCGCCTGGGTTTGCGGCGCGATCGCTTTCGCGTTGCTGATGGCGGCCGCGCAGGCGAAGTTCCGCGCCTCCCTGGGCGCGCTGCGGCCGCACGGGGATGCATGGCGCGCGGAACATGTCGCCGAAGGATTGCCCGCTACGGTCGGCGTGCTGGCGCCGCGCATCGTGGTGCCTGCCGACTTCGAGTCGCGCTACGACGCGCGCCAGCGCGACCTCGTCCTCGCCCACGAACGCACGCACGTCGTCCGCGGCGACGCATGGGCGAATCTCGCGGTCGCCGCGCTGCGCTGCCTGTGCTGGTTCAACCCGCTCGCCCACGTCGCGGCGCGACGCTTCCGCCACGACCAGGAACTCGCCTGCGACGCGATCGTCGTCGCGCGCCACCCGCAATCGCGCCGCGCCTACGGCGATGCGCTGTTCCAGGCCCAGTTCGGCGCCGAAGCGTCGCCGCTGGCCTGCCACTTCGGCTTCGGCCACCCGCTCAAGGAGAGAATCGCCATGCTCAGGGAACCCATCGCCACCCGTCGCCGCCGCATCGCGGGCAATGCGGCCGTCGCCATCCTCGCCTCCGCCG
>DATJDY010000137.1:0-5282 GCA_035497155.1 Luteimonas sp. | reverse complement strand
CAAGGTGGCGATCTGCGAACGGGCCTACAACCTGCTGACGCAGACCTTGGACTTCCCGCCCGAGGACATCATCTTCGACCCGAACGTGTTCGCGATCGCCACGGGCATCGAGCAGCACGACGGCTATGCGGTGGCGTTCATCGAGGCCGCGCGCGAACTGAAACGGCGCTTCCCGCTGTGCCATGTCTCGGGCGGCGTGTCGAACGTTTCGTTCTCGTTCCGCGGCAACGAACCCGTGCGCCAGGCCATCCACGTCGTGTTCCTGTACCACGCGATCGCCGCCGGCATGGACATGGGCATCGTCAACGCCGGCGCCCTGCCCCTGTACGACGACCTCGACCCGGAACTGCGCGAGCGCGTCGAGGACGTGGTGCTGAACCGCCGCGCCGACGCGACGGAGCGGCTGCTCGAGATCGCCGAACGGTACAAGGGAAAAAAGGGTGAGCAGGGGACGGGCGGCGCGGATCGCGACGCATGGCGCGCGGGAACGGTGGCCGAACGGTTGAGCCATTCGCTGGTCCACGGCATCGACCAGTACGTCGTGGAGGACACCGAGGAAGCGCGGCTGCAGGCGAAACGCCCGCTGGACGTGATCGAGGGCCCGCTGATGGACGGCATGAACGTCGTCGGCGACCTGTTCGGCGCCGGCAAGATGTTCCTGCCGCAGGTGGTGAAGTCCGCGCGCGTCATGAAGAAGGCCGTCGCGCACCTGCTTCCGTACATCGAGGCCGAGAAGCTGCGCACCGGCGACACCGGCAAGTCGAACGGCAAGATCGTCATGGCCACGGTCAAGGGCGACGTCCACGACATCGGCAAGAACATCGTCGGCGTGGTCCTGGCCTGCAACAATTTCGACGTCGTCGACCTGGGGGTGATGGTGCCGGCGCAGAAGATCCTCGACACCGCGATCGCCGAGAAGGCGGACATGATCGGCGTCTCCGGCCTGATCACGCCCTCGCTCGAGGAAATGGCCCACGTGGCGCGCGAAATGCAGCGCCAGGGCTTCACGATCCCCCTGCTGATCGGCGGGGCGACGACCTCGCGCGCGCACACCGCGCTCAAGATCGACCCGCACTACGAATCGGCGACGGTGTGGGTGAAGGACGCGTCGCGCGCGGTCAATGTCGCGCAGTCGCTGGTTTCGCCGGAGTTGCGCGGGCCCTTCGTGGCGGCCAACGAGTCCGACTATGCGGAGATCCGCCAGCGCCACCGCAACCGCGACGGCGGCAAGCGCCTCGTGTCGCTCGAGCACGCGCGCAAACAGCGTTTCGACGGCGGTTGGGCCGAATACGCGCCGCCCGAACCGCTGAAGCCCGGCATCACCGTGTTCGACGATTACCCGCTGGGCGAGCTCGTCGGTCTGATCGACTGGGGTCCTTTCTTCAACGCCTGGGAACTGGCAGGCCGGTATCCCGCCATCCTCGACGACGCCGTCGTCGGCGCGCAGGCGCGCGAGCTGTTCGACGATGCGCGGGCGATGCTGCGCAAGATCGTCGACGAGAAGTGGCTCACGGCGCGCGCCGTGGTCGGGCTTTGGCCCGCGCACGCCGTCGGCGACGACGTGATCGTGTCCGGCGGCGGCCCGGAAGCCGCCGGCGCCACGCTTCATTTCCTGCGCCAGCAGGCCGACAAGCCGCCGGAACGCCCGGATTTCTGCCTGGCCGACTTCATCGCGCCGAAGGACAGCGGTCGCAAGGACTGGATCGGTGGCTTCGCGGTGACCGCGGGCCTGGGCATCGAGCCGCACATCGAGCGCTTCCAGGCCGATCACGACGACTACAACGCGATCCTGCTCAAGGCGCTCGCCGACCGCCTCGCCGAAACGCTCGCCGAGCGCATCCACCAGCGCGTGCGCACGGAATTGTGGGGCTATGCCGCGGATGAAACGCTGGACGCCGATGCGTTGATCGCCGAGAAGTACCGCGGCATCCGCCCGGCGCCCGGCTATCCGGCCTGCCCGGAACACAGCGAGAAGGAAACGCTGTTCCGCCTGCTCGACGCGACCACGAACACCGGCATCACGCTCACCGACCACATGGCGATGTATCCCGCCGCGTCGGTGTCGGGCTGGTACTTCAGCCATCCGGGCAGCCAGTATTTCGTGGTCGGGCGCGTCTCGAAGGAACAGGTCGCCGACTACGCGCGCCGCAAGGGCGTGCCGATGCGCCAGGCCGAGCGCTGGCTGGCGTCGAACCTGGACTACGATCCGGAGTAGTTACCAGACCAGGTCGTCGGGGACCTGGTACTGCGGATCGGCGTAGGGATCGTCGCCGGCGGGCGCATCCGGATCCACGCGCAGGGCAACGGCGGGCGCGAACGTGTCCTCCGCCAGTTGCAGCGTCGCCGCATCGACGAGGACGTAGCGGCCGTCGAGCTGGATCACGCCAAGCTCGCCTGCATTGAGCGCACGCAACTGCGCCTCGGTCACGTGGATGCGCTTGATCTTGCCGCCGTATTCGAAATGGCGCGCGATCTCGGCCGCGGGGTCGTTCAGCGCCTTGCCCTGCATCAGTTGCGCCAGCCGCGCCCTCGCCTCGCGGCGCTCGCGCGCGGCCTCCTGCTTCACGCGTTCGGCCTCGATGCGCTCGTCCTTCTCCCGCTGCGCCCGGATCGCGTAGGCCTTGGCGAGGTCGATGTCGGCCTGCCCGCCTCGCGGCTTGCCGCTGTGCGCGTGCGGCTTGCGCGGCTGCTGCACGCGCATATCCTGCGGCGCGGGCTTGCCGGGCCGGCGCCTGTCGTCGGGCCTGCGCGCCGGCTTGCCCGTGGGCTTTCCGGCGGATTCGTGCCCGGGCTTGCGCTCGGGCTTGGGTTGCGGCTTGAAGCCAAGGCCGAGCAGCTGGTCGCGGAGGGTATCGCTCATGGAAAAAACTTCAGTAATGCGGCGGCGGCGGTTCGCTCGCGGGGTCGGCCATCAGGTCGCCGCGCGAGAGCTTCAGGTCTTCCAGCGCGTGCCGCAAGCGTTCGGCCAGGCGCGTGCACTCGAGCCGGGTCTCGGCGAGCGCGTCGCTGAGCTCGCCCATCGCGTGCTCCTGGAACGCGAGCCGCGTTTCCAGTTCGACCAGGCGCTGCTCGAACGCATCGCCGATGCTCATTCGCGGGCCACCGAACGTCCGCGGCCGATGCCGTAATACGCCAGCCCCGCTGCTTCGACTTCATCGGGCTGGTAGAGATTGCGGCCGTCGAACACCACGCCGTCACCCAGCGCTGCCTTCAGCGCGGCGAAGTCGGGGCTGCGGAACTGCTTCCACTCGGTGACCACGACCAGCGCGTCGGCGCCCTCGAGCGCCTGCGCCGCGGAATCGCACAGCACCAGGTCGTCGCGTTCGCCGAAGATGCGGCCGGCCTCTGCGCGCGCCTCGGGATCGTACGCGCGCACCGTGGCGCCGGCTTCCCACAGCTGCTCGAGCAGGCGGCGGCTGGAGGCTTCGCGCATGTCGTCGGTGTCGGGCTTGAACGCCAGCCCCCACACCGCGAAGGTCTTGCCGCGCACGCCTTCGTCCTCGCCTGCATCGTAGTGGCGTTGCACGAGTTCGAACAGGTGGGCCTTCTGCGCTTCGTTCACCGCCTCGACCGCGTCGAGCAGGCGCGGCTGCATGCCGTGCTGGCGCGCGGTCATCGCCAGGGCCTGCACGTCCTTCGGGAAGCAGGAACCGCCGTAGCCCGCGCCGGGATAGATGAAGTGCCAGCCGATCCGCGGGTCGGAACCGATGCCCTTGCGCACCGACTCGACGTCCGCGCCGACCTGCTCGGCGATGTTGGCGATCTCGTTCATGAAGCTGATCTTCGTCGCCAGCATCGCGTTGGCGGCGTACTTGGTCAGTTCGGCCGAGCGCACGTCCATCGCCACGATGCGGTCGTGGTTGCGGTTGAACGGTGCATACAGCCGGCGCAGCTTCTCCACCGCCGCGGGGTTGTCCGCGCCGACGACGATGCGATCCGGGCGCATGCAGTCGTCGACCGCGGCGCCCTCCTTCAGGAATTCCGGGTTGGAGACCACGTCGAAGGCGATGTCGGCGCCGCGATCGGCCAGCGTGGTCGCGATCGCCCTGCGCACCTTGTCGGCGGTACCCACCGGCACCGTCGACTTGTCGACCACGACCACCGGCCGCGCCAGGTGTTCGCCGATCGTGCGCGCGACCGCGAGGACGTACTGCAGGTCGGCGCTGCCGTCCTCGTCGGGCGGCGTGCCGACCGCGATGAACACCAGTTCGCCATGCGCGACCGCGGCCGCGGCGTCGGTGGTGAACTGCAGCCGGCCAGCCGCGTGGTTGGCCTTCACCATCGGCGTCAGCCCCGGCTCGTAGATCGGCACGATGCCGCGCTCGAGGCCGGCGACCTTCGCCGCGTCGACGTCCACGCAAACCACGTCGTGGCCGACCTCGGCCAGGCAGGTGCCCGTGACCAGGCCCACGTAACCGGTGCCGAAGATCGCGACCTTCATTACTTGCCCTGCGGACCGATGCCGAGCAGCTCGACGTCGAACACCAGCGTCGCGTTCGGCGGGATCGGGCCGCCGGGCGTGCCCTGCTCGCCGAAGCCGAGGTTGGCCGGGATCCAGAAGCGGTACTTGCTGCCCACCGGCATCAGCGGGATGCCTTCCTTCCAGCCATCGACCATCTGCGGCAGCGGCAGCGTCGCCGGGCCGCCGTGCTGCGCGGAATCGTCGAACACGGTGCCGTCGATCAGCGTGCCGCGATAGTTCACGCGCACCGCGTCGCTGGCCTTAGGCTTCGGGCCGTTGCCGGCCTGCAGCACCTGGTATTGCAGGCCGGACGCGGTCACCTGCACGCCGGGCTTCTTCGCATTCGCGGCGAGGAATTCCGCGCCCTTCGCGACGTTCGCCTTGGCTTCGGCGATGGCCTTCTCCATCTGGTGCTGCTGGACCTGCTGCTGGAACTTCTCGCCGATCGCCTGGGCCTGCTCGGTGGTCAGCAGCGTCTTCTCGCCGGCCAGCGACGTCTTCAGCGCCTTGACGACCACGTCGATGTCGACCTGGTCCTTCATCGGCTCGAACTGGCGCGCCAGCGCCATGCCGACCATGTAGCTGTTGCGGTCCTTCTCGGTGGGCAGGCCGGGCAAGGCGTCCTTGTCGGCCTTCGCGGACGAGGCTGCGGCGCCGGCCGGCTTGGCGGCGCCATCGGCGCCGGGCTTGCACGCGGCGACGGCGAGGACCAGGGATGCGGCCAGCGTGGTCGCGGCAATGCGGTGGAACGTCTGCATGTTGGACTCCGGGGTGCGCGTCGGACGCGCGGGAATGATGATCGCGGGTGCGTCAGTTCGGG
>DATJDY010000136.1:0-1555 GCA_035497155.1 Luteimonas sp. | reverse complement strand
CGCTGCTGCGGCAGACCCGGCAAGCCGCGCACCTCGGCATCGACCTCAACGGCAAGCCGCGGCTCGAGGAACTGATCTGCGACGGCGTGATGCTGGCGACGCCGGCGGGCAGCACCGCGTACAACTATTCGGCGCACGGGCCGATCCTGCCGCTGGGTTCGCGCGTGGTCGCGCTCACGCCGATCGCCGCGTTCCGGCCGCGGCGCTGGCGCGGCGCGCTGCTCAAGGCCGATACCGAAGTGAAATTCCGCGTGCTCGATCCTTACAAGCGGCCGGTCAGCGCCACCGCCGATTCGCACGAGGTGCGCGATGTCGTCGAGGTGACGATCCGCGAGGCGGCCGATCGCACGGTGACGCTGCTGTTCGATCCGGAGCACAACCTCGAGGAACGCATCCTCGCGGAACAGTTCGTGGCCTGAGGCCTGGCGATGCCGTTCCTCACCGCCAACTGGATCCTCGGTTTCGCCTGCGCCTGGATCTTCCTCGCGATGGGCCGCATCGAGGCCCGCAACGGCGATGCGCACGATCGCGGCCCGTGGTGGGCGCTGGCTTCGATCCTCGTGACGGTGGCCGCGATCCGGGGATTCGGTGCCGGATGGTTCCCGGTCGTGGCATGCCAGGCCGTGCTGTACGTCGCGATCGCGATGGGCCGGGTACTGCTGGAAAAGCGCTAGCAGCGCCGGCGCATGCCCGCGCCGTCCGTCTCATCCGGCGGGACCGGTGTCGGCGATACTGCCGCCATGCCTCCCGTCGTCCTGCCCCTGCCAGCCATCGTCCGGCCCCTGACCATCGCGATTTCCTCGCGGGCCTTGTTCGACCTCGAAGACAGCCACGGTTTGTTCGAACGCGAGGGCATCGCCGCCTACCAGGCCTTCCAGCGCGAGCGCGAGGACGAGGTGCTGGCGCCGGGCATCGCGTTCCCGCTGGTGCGCAAGCTGCTGGCGCTGAACGTGCTCGCGCCGCTAGCCGGGGTTGCCGCCGCGAATGCAGGTTCGGTTGCGGGCGGCGAGGTCGCGCCGCGCGTCGAAGTGATCCTGCTGTCGCGCAATTCCTCGGACACCGGGCTGCGCATCTTCAACTCGATCCAGCACCACGGCCTCGACATCCGCCGCGCGGCCTTCACTTCGGGCGCACCCACCTGGCCTTATGCCACGTCCTTCGGCGCGGACCTGTTCCTGTCGGCGAACCCGGAGTCGGTGCGACGCGCACTCGAGCACGGCGTGGCAGCGGCGACGATCCTGCCGTCGCCGGCCCCTGCGCACCGGCAGGACCAGCTGCGCATCGCGTTCGACGGCGACGCCGTGATCTTCGGCGACGAAAGCGAGCGCGTGTCGCGCGAGCAGGGCGTCGAGGCCTTCGGCCGCCACGAGCGCGAACGCGCGCACGAACCGCTTTCCGGTGGACCGTTCCGGAATTTCCTCGATGCGCTGCATCGGCTGCAGGCGGCGTTCCCCCCCGGCGATGCCTCGCCGATCCGCACGGCCCTGGTCACCGCGCGCTCGGCGCCCGCGCACGAGCGGGTGATCCGGACGCTGCGCGAGTGGGGCGTGCGGCT
>DATJDY010000135.1:0-2826 GCA_035497155.1 Luteimonas sp. | reverse complement strand
CAGACGCCGCGCGGGCGGGCGGCGCGACCTGTGCAACTCCGCCGATCAACATTCGATAATGCACATTATGTCAACCTGATGCATAGGCGATCAAGCGGGTGTGGGTAGCGCGGAAGTATGAGCAGACGCGTCGACAAGGCGTGATACCAACGCATCGTAGCGTTCGTGAGTCATGCGGCTGGCTGCTTCGGCCTGCTCGGCGCGTTGGTTTGCCGCGGCCGCGCTGCTCGTCGCGGCGATCGCATCGGCCTGGGCGGAGGCCGCCTCGACACGCAAATGCTCGATGACGTGTTCGAGTTCGCGAATCCGACTTTCTGCCTGTTGATGTTGCTCAGTGATCGCAGTGATGCGTTGCTCGTGCGCCGTGTTGGCCGCACCCGCGGCGGTGAGCAATTCGCGCAGATGTGCGGTAGTGGCGTCGGCGAGGTCGGCGCGGCGGGTCAGGTCGTCGATGGTGTGCCGCGCGACGGTGTTCTGCTCGTGGGAGTCCTGCAGCGCGCTTCGCAGTGCGTGCGCTTCGGCGCTCGCCGTGGCGTGACCGTGCTGTGCTTCGGTGGCGGCGCGCGTGGCTGCGGCGGCGTCGGCTTCGGCGATGCCGCGGGCGCGTTGGGCGTCGGCAATGTCGGCCAGTGCGGCGCGGACTTGTTCGTCGGCGGCGGCGCGGGCCTCGCGGGCGGCGTTGGTCGCAGCGGTTTGGTCGGCGATGGCACGGTCGCGAGCGGCGGTGGCGGTGGTTTCCGCGCGGCGGGCCGCGACCGCATCGGCTTCGGCAGCGGAGGCCCGTTCGACCGCGGTGACCGCCGCTCCTTCCGCAGTGGTCACCGCGGCGAGGGCCCCCTCCCCGAGGTCCGCCGTCTTTGCCAGTAGATCGGTTAGCCGTTCGAGCAGCGTCTCGGCAACCGGCACCAGGGTCGCGGTGCTGGCGTGGTAGCTGGTCAGCAGCAGGTCGAGGCCCACGGCGCGTTGTGCGGTGCGTTCTTGGGCGGCCATCTGCTTGCAGGTCTTGCCGGCGGGGTCTTCCTCGGGCCAGCGCCGGTTGGTGCAGTACTCCGGCGGACGTCCGAGCCCGTGATAGTTCAACGGCCGGCGGCACTCGCTGTAGCCGCAGATCCGCTCGGATTCGGTCTGTTCGATCGTGACCGTCATCGGCCGTCCACCTCACACACATTCAGTTTCGTTATATGCCATAACGATATTGGCATTTCGATTTGTGGAAAGGAGGCGCGCCGAGCGGGCGTTTTCTGACTAGCGATAAGTGAGCGTTATCGCTAGTTGGCCGACACGCCGCGCGCCTCCCCCAGACTCGCCGCAACGACGGGCACACTCGTCGCCGTGACGACTGCCATGTCCGTTGTGGACCGCTCCCCCGTCGACGCGCTGTTGCCGGCGCTGCTGGCCGACAAGTCCGACGAGCAGGCCGTCAGCGACGCGTTGCTGGACCGGCTGGACGTGTCACGTCATCTCGACGAGCTGATCGAGGGTCTGGCGCGGCTGCTCGCCGCCGCCACGTCGCCGCAGACCCGGCTGGCGTACGAGGCCGACTTCGCGCAGTTCACCGGCTGGGCGGACGAGCACGGTCTCGCCGCGCTGCCGGCACTGCCGCAGACGGTGGCCCTCTACATCAGCGCGCACCAAGACCGGTGGCGGCCCACGACGACGGTGCGGCGGCTGTCGGCGATCGCGGTCCGGCACCGCGTGGCCGGCTACCCGCCGCCCACCGAACACGAGCTGGTGCGCCGCGCCGTCGCCGGCCTGCGCCGTACGCGAGGCACTCGGCCGGCCGCGAAGGCGGCGTTGGTTACGGCGCAAATGTCGATCATCTGCGCCGAGCTGCTCAAACAGACCCAACGCCCGTCGCCCCGGCCCCGTCGCACGCGCCTTGCGGGCAACCCCACGGCAGCTGGCGATGCGCTGCGCGCCACGCGAGACCGGGCGCTGCTGCTCATCGGGTACGCGGCCGCGCTGCGGCGCAGCGAAATTGTCGCCCTCAACCAGGCCGATCTGGTCGAGGACGAGACCGGTCTGCGCATCCTTATCCGGGCGAGCAAGACCGACCAGCAACGCCGCGGCGAGATCGTCGGCATCGCGCACGGGCATCCCACCAACACATGCGCGGCAACCTGCCCGATCCGGGCCTGGCGGGAATGGCGCGCGGCGCTGGCCCACGCCGCCGGCACGGACGACCTGCCTCCCGACTCGCCGGCGTTTCGCCCCATCACCCGGCACGGCACCCTCGGCACGCCGACCAACGGCGACGTCAACGCCCGCCTGACCGGGCAGAGCATTGCGCTCATCGTGAAGCGCGCGGTGGCGCTGTTGGGTGACGAGCGACGCTTTCCGCCCGCCGATTACGCCGGACACAGCCTGCGGGCTGGGTTTGCCACCCAGGCCGCGGCCGTCGGCGTCCCGCTGGAGAAGATCATGCGGCAGACCCGACACCGCAGCGTCGCGGTTGCCCTGCGCTACATCCGTGACGCCGACGTGTGGACCAATAACCCAAGCGCGTCCCTCGGCCTGTAGGCACGCGTCGCCGGTCGGACGCTCCGTAGTGGTCCACGCGCGGACGGCGCGGTTTAGCGTAGGAGCCCGGATCGTGCGAGCCGACCGCTAACGTACCCAGGGCTCAGCCGCTATCCAGGACGCCGTCGACGGTGGCGCCGGCGGGCCGCCCGGGTCGCCGGCATTGGCATACCGTAGCGGCGAGCCGGTGGTGCGCGAGCGCCCGTAGGGGCGTGCGCTGGACGAGGTCAACGAGTACGAGCGGTTAGTAAGCGTGCCGGGAGCCGCAATCGAGCTATGGCTTGTTCAGGTAGGTGAGGACGGCCC
>DATJDY010000134.1:0-2904 GCA_035497155.1 Luteimonas sp. | reverse complement strand
AATCAGGGTGTTCGCTCCGGGGCTGGGCGACGCGAATACGTGTATGTGGTCCGCCGCGTCGACGAGTCGTCCAGGACTCACTCCGCGGGCGCGGGCCATCCATGGCCCGCTCGGCCCACATACACGCATTCACGCCGCCGCGCCAAGCGACGCTCCCCGCTTCGTTGGCAGGAGCCAGAACAACGCGCCTGGCGGAGGCGGTGGAAGCGTGCAGGACGCAATGGGTGCTTCGAAACCCTGCTATCTGCTGCTGCTCTTCCCCAACGAAGCAGCTGGATCGCGCTTGGGGAGGCGCCGGCAACGTGATGGGACTTCCGGGGGCTTCGGTGGCATGGATGTCGCCGACGAGCCTACATGGACGTACTTGCGGCGTCCCCCGGAAGTCCCATCACGTTGCCGGCGCCCGGCCCGAAGACGCGCTCAACGCGAAGTCAGGCGCCAGGTGCGGTGGATGCGCGGGTTGCGGGCGAAATCGGGCGGAATCGTGGACGCGCTGATGTCCTCGCAGGTCGCGAACTGCGCGATGGCCTCGGCGTCGAGGCGGAAGCGGCGGAAGTTGTTCGAGAAGTAGAGCACGCCACCCGGCGCCAGGTGCTCGACCGCCGCGCGCAGCAGGTCGACGTGCGCGCGCTGGATGTCGAAGTCGCCTGCGCGCTTCGAGTTCGAGAATGTCGGCGGATCGCAGAAGACCAGGTCGTACTGGCCGCGGTCGGCGCGCAGCCACTGGAGCGCGTCGGCCTGCACCAGCTGGTGGCGGCTGCCGGCGATGTCGTTTTCCTGCAGGTTGGCGGCGCACCACTCCAGGTAGGTGCCCGAGAGATCGACGGTGGTCGTGGTGCGCGCGCGGCCCATCGCGGCGTGCACGGTCGCCGCGCCGGTGTAGCCGAACAGGTTGAGGAAGCGGGTGTCTTCGGCTTCCTGCGCGAGGCGCAGGCGCATCGGGCGGTGGTCGAGGAACAGCCCGGTGTCGAGGTGGTCGAACAGGTTCACGCGCAGCCGCGTGTCGCCTTCGCGCACGACGAGGAATTCACCGCGTCGGTCGAAGCCGCCGGCGTACTTGCTGCCGCCCTTGCCGACGGCGCGCGTCTTCAGCGCGATGCGCTCGCGCGGCAGCGCGAACACTTCGCGCGCGGCGGCGAGCAGGTCGCCGAGGCGGCGGCGCGCGATCGCTTCCGGAATGTCGGCGGGCGCGGCGTATTCCTGCACGTGCAGCCACAGGCGCGCGGGATCGTCGGCCTCGGCGTAGACGTCGATGGCGGCGGCGTATTCGGGGATGTCGGCGTCGTAGGCGCGGAAGCACGACACGCCTTCGCGCTCGCGCCAGGACCGGGTCGCGCGCAGGTTCTTGCGCAGGCGGTTGGCGACCATGGTCGCGCCTTCGTTCAGCGCGACCGGCGCGTCGGTGCGTTCGCGCTGCGGCGGCGCGACCGGGTCGGCGACGAGCAGGGTGCATTCGATCGCGCCGTTGAACACCTGGTAGGTCTTCGCGGCCCGCAGGCCGGTGGCGCGGGCGAGCATGTCGTCGCCGCAGAGCAGGCTGGCGCGCCAGCCGGGCGTCACGCGGCGCAATGCATCGCCGAGCGCACGGTACAGCGCGGGATCGGCGGCCAGGCGCGCGTCGTAGGGCGGATTGCAGGCGACGAGGCCGCGCGGCTCCGGGCGTTCCGGCAGCGCGCGCACGTCGGCAGCCTGCAGCGAGATCGCGTCGGCGACTCCGGCTTCCGCGGCGTTGCGCTGCGCGGACTGGATCGCGTGCGGGTCGAGGTCGCTGCCGTGGAAGGCGGGGCGCAATGCGGCGCGGCCGGCGTCGGCGCGTGTGCGCGCTTCGGCGACGAGCGTCTCCCAGGCCGCCATGTCGAAACCCTTCCAGCGCGTCGGCGGTGCATCGCGGTGGCGCAGCAGGCCGGGCGCGATGTCGGCGGCCATCAGCGCGCCTTCGATGAGCAGCGAGCCGCTGCCGCACATCGGGTCGAGCAGCGCGCCGCCTTCGGCATAGACCTGCGGCCACGCACCGCGCAGCAGCACGGCTGCTGCGAGGTTCTCCTTCATCGGCGCGTCGCCCTGGGCGACACGCCAGCCGCGACGGTGCATCGGACCGCCGCCGAGATCGATCGAGACGATCGCGCGGCCCTTGCGCACGACCAGGTTCAGGCGCACGTCCGGCGCTTCCACGTCGACGTCGGGGCGCGCGCCGCTGCGTTCGCGCAGCACGTCGACCACGGCGTCCTTGACGCGCTGCGCGGCGTAGCGCGCATGGGTGATCGCGCTGCCGGAGACGTGCGCGTCGACCGCGATGGTCATCGCCGCGTCGACGTGCGCCGGCCAGTCGATCGCGGCGGCGCCGGCGTACAGCGCGTGTTCGTCGGGGCAGTCGAATTCGGCGATCGGCCACAGCACGCGGCTGGCGAGGCGCGACCAGAGCACGGCGCGCTGCGCGTCGGCGAGGCTGCCCTCGGCGTTCGCGCCGGCGACGGCGGCGGTGGCGCGCACGCAGCCAAGCGCCTGGAGCTCGTCGGCGAGCAGGTACTCCAGGCCCTTGCCGCAGCTGGCGTAGAACTTCATGGGGGCATGCACATGAAAGCGAGGAGTATCCGAAGGCGGCGATCCGGGCGCGATGCTAGCATCCGCGCGATGCCGACCGAGCCTTCCTTCATCGACGCTCCCCTGCCCTGTGTCGCGCGCCTGCAGCCGCGGCAGCTGGCGGAGGTAACGCTGGTCGTACTCCATTGCACGGAGCTGCCCGACCTCGCCACCGCGCGCGAATACGGCGAGCGCGTGCTGTATCCGGAATCGGGAACGGGCAACAGCGGCCACTTCTACATCGACCGCGACGGCACGGTGCAGCGCTGGGTGCCGGAAGACCGCATCGCCCACCACGTGCGCGGCCACAACCCGCATTCGGTC
>DATJDY010000133.1:0-8732 GCA_035497155.1 Luteimonas sp. | reverse complement strand
GGCGGAGACGAGTTCGAGGCTGCGCCGGACGTCCTCGTTGTTCGCCAGCACCGCGTCGGCGCTTTGCAGGCCGCGGGAAGCGAGGAGCGCGACCAGCGCGGCCGCCAGCGCGAAGCCGAGGTTGTGGATGAAAGTCGCCGTTGGACGCAAGGCAGGTTCCCGCGTTGGCCGGTGCTTCCGCCAGTCTAGCCCGAAGCCCGCGGCGAGGTGCTACGCTCGCCGCGGCATCCGGGCGTACGGGGGTGGACGATGCGGATGGGGGCGGCGTGGCTGGCAGTGCTGATGGCGGTCGCGGGCGGCGCAGCCGGCAAGGAGGGCGCGCTCGAAGTCCATGTGGCCGATGCGCGCGGCGCCCCGGTCGCGGATGCGATCGTCTCGCTCCGCCTGCGGGGCGGCGGAAACGCGCCCGCGCCGGCACCGGTGCGCCACACCATCGACCAGAAGAACCTCGCGTTCGTGCCCTCGCTGGAAGTCGTCCGTCCGGGCGACGAGGTGGTCTTCCGCAACAGCGACGGCACGCGCCACCATGTCTATTCGTTCTCGCCCGCGGCGAAGTTCGAGTTCGTGCTGGCGCCGCGGGACAGTTCGCCGCCGCTGCGGCTGGAGCGCACCGGCGTGGTCGCGGTCGGCTGCAACATCCACGACAGCATGATCGCGTGGCTGTACGTCACCGATGCGCCGTGGACCGCGCGCACGGGTGCCGACGGCCGGGCGCGCTTCGACGGGCTGCCGCCGGGCGATTATGAGGTCCGCGCCTGGCAGCCGCGGCTCAGGCCCGGCCGCGGCGAGCCGACGCGCAACGCGACGGTCGCGGCGGACGCTTCCGCATCCGTGTCGTTCGCCTTGACCCTGCTGCCGCCGCCACCGCGGACGGGCCACGACCACATGCAGTATTGACCGCATGCACCATTGATCGCATGCACTCTTGAGCACGCCGCGAGCACGCGTCCGCCATGGGATTCCGCACCCGCATCGCGATCTTCTTCGTTGCCGCACTGGTGATGGTGCAGGGCGTGACCGCGCTGCTCGTCTACCGCGTCGCGCGCGTCGAGCTGGTCGCCGAAGGCCAGCGCCAGCTGCAGGTCGCGGCCGATGCGTTCGCACGCCAACTCGATGACGTGTCCGGCCGCGTCGCCGCCGGCGTGCAGGTGCTGGCGCTCGATTTCGCACTGCGGTCGGCGATCGCGCAGCACGACGAGGCGACGCTGCTCTCGGCGCTGCGCAACCACGGGCGGCGCGTCGGCGCCGCGCAGATGCTGCTGGTGGGCGTGGATGGCCGGGTCGAGGCCGACACGCGCAGCCAGTTCGCCTCGGGCGCGCAGTTCCCGTATTCCGATCTCGTCGACCACGCGCTGCAACGTCCCGCATCGGCGGTGGTCGCTTTCGACGGCGGCGCGTACTGGATGGTCGTCGTACCGGTGTTCGCGCCGGACCTGGTCGGCTTCATCGCCGCCGCGATCCCGATGGACGACCGGTTGCTGGCGCAGTTGCAGGGACAATCGAGCCTTCCGCGGGAGATCGAACTGGCCAGCCGCGACGCGCAGGGGCGCTGGCGGGTACTGGCGCGCGGGCGTGGTGCAGGCGGGCTCGCTGCGCGGCTGGCGGGGGTGGGCACGAAAATGCCGACGCAACCGGAAACCACCCTCGTCGGCGGCCGTGAATTCGTGATCCAGGCCGCCTGGCTGGACAGCTCGACGCACAGCCCGCCGGTCGCGGCCATCCTCGGCTATTCCGTCGACGAGGCGTTGCGGCCCTATCGATCCGTCGCGGCCGCGTGGGGCGGCCTGACGTTGCTCGGCCTGCTGGCCGGCCTGGCGGGCGCGTGGCTGATCGCGCGCAGCGTGTCGCGTCCGGTCGAGCGGCTCGCGGCCTCGGCGCGCAGGATCGCGGAGGGCGACTACGCCTTCGCCGATGATGCGGTGCTGCGCGATGCCGGCCGCGACGAACTCGGGCAACTCGCCGCCGCGTTCTCGACGATGGCGCACGCGATCCGCGAGCGCGAGGCGCGGATCATCGACCAGGCGAGCCACGACCAGGCCACCGGACTGCCGAACCGCGGCGCGGCCGAGGCGACGATCGCGCAGTCCCTGTCGTCACGGGCGGAAGGCGCGCTCTTGATGGTGGGCCTGGCACGCGTGCAGGAAATCATCAAGACGCTGGGCCACGACGTCGGCGACCGGATGATGCACGAGGCCGGGCAGCGACTCCGGACTCCGGCGCGCGGCGGCGACGTGGCGCGCGCCACCGACACCCAGTTCTCCGTGTACATCGAGGGCGCGGCGCGCGAAGCGGCGGTGGCCGCGGCGTACCGCATCATCGAGGCGCTGGGCGAGCCGTACCGCGAGGCCGGCATCACCCTGGATTTCGCGCCGGTCGTCGGCATCGCGCTTGCACCCGCGCACGGCGCGAGCGCCGGCACGCTGCTGCGCCATGCCGAAGTCGCGATGATCGCGGCGATCGCATCGGGCGATGGTGCGGGCGTGTACGACCCTGCGACGGATCCGCATCGCCCCGAGCGGTTGTCGCTGATGGGCGAATTGCGCGAAGCGATCGCCGGCGACGCGCTGGAACTGCAGTACCAGCCCAAGCTCGCGCTCGCCAGCGGGCGCGTGGATGGGTGCGAGGCGCTGGTGCGCTGGCCGCATCCGGTGCTCGGCCCGATCGCGCCCGACGTGTTCGTGCCGCTGGCCGAGGAGAGCGGCAACATCCGCCCGCTCACGCGCTGGGTGCTCGCGGCCGGCATCGCGCAGGCCGCGCGCTGGCAGGCGCAGGGCATCGCCTTGCGCGTGTCGCTTAACGTGTCGGCACGCGACCTCGACGACGCCGAGCTGCCGCGACGCGTCGCAGAACTGCTCGCGATCCATGGCGTGGCACCGGAGTCGATCGCGCTGGAGATCACCGAGAGCGCGATCATGGGCAAGCCCGACGCGGCGATCGCCGTGCTGCGCCGGCTCGCCGCGCAAGGCATCGACCTGGCGATCGACGATTTCGGGATCGGCCAATCCTCCTTCGCCTACCTGCGCCGGTTGCCCGTGCGCGAACTCAAGATCGACCGCAGCTTCGTCGCGCGCCTCGGGCAATCGCGCGAGGACCAGGAGATCGTGCGATCCATCATCGACCTCGGGCATCGCCTGGGCTATCGCGTGACCGCCGAGGGCGTGGAGGACGCGGCGACGTTGGCGTGGCTCGCGGATGCGGGGTGCGACCACGCGCAGGGGTATTTCGTGGCGCGGCCGATGGCGGCGCCACCGTTCGACGCGTTCTTCGCGGCCGGACGCTGGCCGGGCCGCGAACCGCACCTGCGCACGGTGGGGAAGTGAGCCGGCGACGGCGCGCTCGCGCTCGCCTGGCCAACGCGGTGCTGGCCGCGTTCGGCCTGGCGTCGGCCGGAATCGCGCAGGCGCAGGCGGTCGCGCCGCAATGGCGTGGCCATGCGGAGCTGCGCGTCGGCCATGCCGGTGGCGACGACCGTTCGTGGCTCGACGGCGGCCTCGGCAAGGCGCCCTTCGGCGACGGCAGCGCGGCCCTGCAGCCATCGGCGGCACTTGCGATGGCCTGGCAGCTTGCGCCCGCGTGGCTGGTGTCGACGCAACTGCAATACCAGGACGGGCAGCGCCGCCCCTTCGGCGTGCTCGACGCCTGGGTGCGGTGGCGCCCGGTGTCGACGACGCCGTGGCGCTGGTCGGTGAAGGCCGGCGCGTTCTTCCCGCCGATCTCGCTGGAGAACGATGGCGTCGGCTGGACGACTCCACTGACGCTGACGCCGTCGGCCATCAACAGCTGGGTGGGCGAAGAGCTGCGCGCGACCGGCACGGAATTCGCGCTCGAGCATCGATCGGGCCAGGCCACCTGGCGCGGCATCGCCGCCGCCTTCGACCACAACGATCCCGCTGGCGACCTGCTCGCGTCGCGCGGCTGGGCAATGGGCGACGTGACCTCGGCGCTGAACGCGGAATTGCGCGAGCCGGACGTTTACGCCGCGAATGCGCGAGTGCCGGCGCCGGTCGTGTTCAAGCCGTTCGCCGAGATCGACCATCGCATCGGCTGGTACGCGGGCCTGTCGCGCGAAGGCGCCGGCGGTTCGCTGCTCTCGGTGCTGCGCTACGACAACCGCGGCGACCCGACGGCGTGGGAATGGCAGGGCGCGCGCAAGGTCTTCGCCTGGCACACGCGGTTCTGGAGCGCCGCCGCGCGCGGACAGGTCGGCGAAGTGCGATGGCTGGCACAGGCAATGGACGGCGCCACCGCGTTCGAGCCGCGCAAGGGCCTGTATCTCGACACGAAATTCAGCGCCGCCTACGTGCTTGCGTCCTGGGAGCGGGGCGACTGGCAGCCGGCGCTGCGCTTGGACCTGTTCCGCGCGCAGCAGCTGCCGGAGACGCTGGAAGCGCCGCTCAGCGAGCACGGCAATGCGATCACCGCCGCGCTCAACTGGCGGCCGCGCGAAGGGCTCCGCATCACCGGCGAGCTGCTGCGCATCGACAGCACGCGCGACCAGCGCGCGCTCGAGGGCCTGTCGCCACGGCAGTCCGGCCTGCAGGCGCAGGTCGGGGTGCGCGTGTCGTTCTAGCAAGCGCCGCGACGCCGTACTTGCGGTGCGCGGGGCGACCGGCTTCAATGGGGCATGGCCCTTCGCGAACCGCTTCGAATCTCCCGGCGCAGGTTGCTGGGGGCAGGCCTTGGCTTGTCGGTGCTCGCGATCGCACCGCGGCGCGCAATGGCTGCAGTCCGGATCGATCCCGACGCGGACTGGTTTCCTTCTCCGGAATTGCTGCAGGACCTGCCGCGACAGATGCAGGCGCTGGGCGTGCCCGGCATCGGCATTGCGGTGGTCGAGCAGGGGCGGCTGGCGTGGTCGCGCGGGTTGGGCCTGTTGCAGGCGGGGCAGGAGGCGCGCGTCGACGATGGCACCCTGTTCGAAATGGCTTCGGTGAGCAAGCCGATATTCGCCTACATGGTGCTGATGCTCGTCGAGCGCGGCGTGCTGGCGCTGGACGCGCCGATGGTCGCCTACCATCGGCCCGATTACCTGGCCGAACATCCGTGGATCGACCGGATCACCGTCCGCGACGTGCTGCGCCATTCGACCGGCTTGCCGAACTGGCGTGCGGATCCGGAGCACGAAAAGCTGGCGCCGCTCGTCGAGCCCGGCAGGCGCATCGACTATTCCGGCGAAGCCTTCGTCTGGCTGCAACTGGCAGTGGAATCGCTCACCGGCGAAAGCCTCGACCAGACGATGCGCAGGCTCCTGTTCGCACCGCTCGGCATGCACGACAGCAGCTATGCCTGGGATGCCGCGATGGCGGTGCGCTCGGTGCATGGCCATGGCGTGCCCGGTGAAAACCCGTCCGCACCACCCCCGCAAGGCCTGCGCGAGGCATGGGACGCGGCATTGCCGATCGCGGAACGCTGGCGGAAGCCGCTGGCCGAGTGGCGTTACGCCGATGCCCAGCGCGCGCTGCCGCTGGCGAGGGCCAGTGCGCCCGGCGTGGTGCATGCAGCCGGTGACATCATGGCCAACTCGGCGGCCAGCCTGCGTTGCACGGTGCAGGATTACGCACGCTTCATGGCCCTGGTGGTGCAGGCCGCGCCGCCGCCGTGGGCGCTCCGGCCGGCGTCGCGAGAAGCGATGCTGAGCCGGCAGATCGAAGTGCCGGGGCGCTGGACCGACAAGGGCCTCGGCTGGAACCTGGAAACCACGCCGCGCGGCCCGGTGTTGTATCACTCCGGAAGCAATGCCGGGATCTTCAAGACCTTCGCGCTCGGCGATGCCGCGCGCCAGCGCGCGATCGTCATCGCGACCAACGCAACGAACGGCAATGTCCTGTACCGCCGCATCGTGCGCGCGTCGACCGGACTGGACCTGCTTGCGTTCGACGTCTGAGCATCAACGCACGGCGCGATTCCGGGCTTCGACCCACAGGCCCAGCGCGACGCCCAGCACGGCCATCGCCGCCAGGTAATGCGCCGGCGCCAGCGGGTGGTCGCGCAGCAACAACGTGATCGCCACCGGCGTGGCGCCGCCGCAGATCGCGTAGGCGACGTTGTAGGAGAACGACAGGCCGCTGAAGCGTACCGGCGCCGGGAATGCCGCCACCGCGATCGAGGGCACCATCGCGGTGATGCCCGCGCCGAAACCGACCAGCGCGTACATCGGGAACAGCCATCCCGGGTGCGCGCCGACGCGGGTGTAGAAGCACCAGAACGCAACGCCCATGAACAGGCTCCATGTGGCGAGGACGCGGCCCTCGCCGTGGCGGTCGGCGAGCATGCCGGCTGCCAGGTTCCCGAGCATCGCGCACACGATCGCCACGCTGTTCGCCACGAGGGTGGTCTCGCGATCGAAGCCGTCGCGTTGCAGGAGGGTCGGCATCATCAGGATCGAGACCACCACCACGGCCGTCAGCAGCCAGGTCAGCAGCATCGACAGCGCCACCGCGGGCAGGTGGTCGCGCAACACCGCCCGCAACGGCAAGCCGGCAGCCAGCGCGTGGCGCTCGCGCATTTCGGCGAACACCGGCGTCTCGTGCAGCCGCCGGCGCAGGTGCATCGCAGCGAGACCGAAGACGCCTCCGATCACGAACGGCACGCGCCAGCCCCAGTCGAGCAATTGCGCGTCGCTGAGCATGCCGCCGACGGCGGCCGCGACCAGCGCGCCGGCCAGGATTCCGGCAAGCAGGCCGGCGGACAGCGTGCCGCAGGCAAGGCTGCGGTGCCGCGGCGAAACGTGCTCGGTGACGAACACCCACGCGCCGGGCGCTTCGCCGCCGATCGCGGCGCCCTGCAGGATCCGCAGCAGGAGCAGCAGCAGCGGCGCGAGCGCGCCGACGTGCGCGTAGGTGGGCAGCAGGCCCATCAGCAACGTCGGCACTGCCATCAGCAGGATGCTGAGCATGAACATGCGCTTGCGCCCCAGCAGGTCGCCGAAGTGCGCCAGCACGACACCGCCGAGCGGCCGCGCCAGATAGCCCGCCGCGAAGATGCCGAAGGTCTGCACCAGCCGCATCCAGCCGGGCATGTCCGCGGGGAAGAACAGCGCACCCATGGTGCCGGCGAAGAACACGAAGATCACGAAGTCGTAGAACTCGAGCGCGCCGCCGAGCGCGGCGAGGCCGAGGGTGCGCAGCTGGTCGCGGGAAAGGCTCATGCTTCCAGTGCGAAGGAAACGCGGCGGTGCCCCGGATCGGCGCTATCCAGGCGCAGGTGCACGGTATCGCCCAGCGGCAGGTCGTGCCCGGCGTTGACCGGCGCTTCGATCGCGAGCGCGTGCAGCATCACCGTGCCGTGGTGCCGGTTCTCGCCGTCGACTTCGACGATGCTGCCTTCGAAGGCCTCGCCGACGTGCGGTGCCAGCACCAGCGCTTCGGCGAGGTCGATCACCGCGCGCTCGTAACGACCCGCGCGCTGGCTGGAGACGGCCATCGTTCGCGGCAGGCCGGGCAGGGCATCGAGCACCCACCTGGGTGGAGCCGTGCCGGCGCACAGCGCCAGGCACAGCTCGCCGGTGTAGCGGTCGACGAGGCGGCGCAACGGCGCCGTCGCGTGCGTGTAGGTGGACGCGAGCGCCGAATGCAGCGGCTGCGCGGGCAGCGCGCCGTCGAATGCGGCGTAACCGGCGCCGCGCAGCACGCTGGTGCAGGCCACCATCATCGCGACGTGGCGCGGATTCGACGGGTCGAGCGAGTGGATGAATTCCGGATAGCCGGACGTCGCCGGCCACGGGATGCCAAGCGCGCGCGCGGTGCGGTGCAGGCGCGCGATGGCATGCGGCGGTGGCTCCGGCAGCGTGCGCAGCAACCCGACGTGGTGGCGCACCATCAGGTCGGCCGCGGCCATGCCGGTGAGCAGCGACAGCTGTTCGTTCCAGTCCTCGACGGCGCGGCGCGCGCGATATTCAAGGCGCCAGTGGTCGCCGTCGCCGTTGCCGTTGCCGACATGGATCTCCTGCTCGGGCAGCGGCAGGCTCACCGCGCCACGGCGGAGTTCGCGCGCCATGCGCAGCTCGCCGACCGCGCGGACGAGCGCCCACATCGGATCGGCGGTGCCGGCGTCGATCGCGTCCTGCACGCCGTCGTAGTCCAGGCGCGCGCGGCTGCGCACCATCGCGCGGCGCACGTCGACCGAGGTGCCTTCGCCCGTCGCGTCGACCTGGATCGTCCACAGCAACGCAGGGCGCCGCTGGCCCGGCAGCAGCGACGCGGCGTCCTCGGACAGCACGCGCGGATGCAGCGGGATCTTGTCCTCGGCGCCGTACAACGTCTCGCCGCGGCGGTTGGCCTCCAGGTCGACCGGGTCGCCGGGCGCGACGAAAGCGGCGACGTCGGCGATCGCGTAGTGCAGCACGTAGCCGTCGCCATCGCGCGCGACATGCAGCGCCTGGTCGAGGTCCATCGCGCCGGGCGGATCGATGGTGACGAAGGGAATGTCGTCGCGATCCTCGGCCGGCAATCGCGGATGCGCGGCGGCTTCGCGTGCGGCCGCCTCGACATCGGGAGGGAAGGCGTCCGGCAGGCCCATTTCAGCGCGGATGCGGGCAATGTTGGGTTCGAGCGCGGGAACCGCGGGGCGGTTGGCGCGGAGCCTGCGGGTCGTCGACATGGGTGCGAGGATAACGTCTGGCGAGGACGACGTCTGCGGAGGATCCCGTATGCCAGTGCCGCCGTTTCCACGCGACTAGAGCTGCTGCCAGCCCCTGGTCGCGGTCAGCACGGCCACGATCAGCAGCAGGGCCC
>DATJDY010000132.1:0-14045 GCA_035497155.1 Luteimonas sp. | reverse complement strand
TTCAGCCCCGGCGCATGCGGCGCCCACTCGTCGTGCCCGAAATACGCATGGGTCGCGCCGCTGGCGAGCAGCAGCGCGTCGTAATCGAGGGCGCTGCCGTCTTCCAGGCGCAGCCGCCGCGCATCGGCGTCGATCGCGACGACGGTGCCCATCAGCACCGTCGCGTTGGCCTGGCTGCGAAGGATGTGGCGCAGCGGCGCGGCGATGTCGGGCGCGGTCAGGCCGGCGGTGGCGACCTGGTACAGCAGCGGCTGGAACAGGTGGTGGTTGCCGCGGTCGACGAGGGTGATCCGCACATCGTCGCCGGCCAGCGCGCGCGCGGCCCACAGGCCCGCGAAGCCGCCGCCGACGATGACGACGTGTGGGCGGGGGCTGGCGGGGATGCCGGACACGCAGGCATTGTCGCGCATCGCGCGGGCGCATGCCCGCGTTGCCCGACGCGCCGGTCGACGCGTCAGTACAGGTCGACGGGATCGACGTCGAGCGACCAGCGCACCTTGCGCGCCTCCGGCAGCACCCGGATCGCGGGCAGCGCCGCCTGCAGCGCCGCGTGCAGCAGCGGTCGTCGCGTCGCAGAGAGCACCAGTTGCGTGCGCTGGAATCCGGCGCGACGCGGCATCGGCGCCGGCAGCGGACCGAGCAGCTCGACGGCGGGCGCGGCATCGTGCAACAGGCGCTTCGCCGCGTGCAGGAAGTGCATCGCCGGGTCGGCATGCTTCGCCTCGGCGCGCAGCAGGGCGAGGTGCGCGAACGGCGGGAAGCCGGCCGCCTCGCGCTGCGCCAGTTCCGCATCGGCGAAGGCGTGGTAGCCGCCGCGCACCAGCACCTGCAGCAGCGGATGTTCCGGATGGTGGGTCTGCAGCAGCACCGTGCCCCGGCGCTTCGCGCGGCCGGCGCGGCCCGCGACCTGCACCAGCAGCTGCGCGAGCTTCTCGGGCGCACGGAAGTCGGCGGAGAACAGGCCTTCGTCGATGCCGACGACGGCGACCAGCCCGAGTTCGGGTAGATCGTGGCCCTTCGCCAGCATCTGCGTGCCGACGAGGATGCCGGGCTGGTCCCCGAGGCGTTCGATCATCGCGCCCAGTGCGTCGCGCCCGCGCGTGCTGCCGCGGTCCACGCGCAGCACAGGCACGTCGGGAAACGACGCGGCGAGCAGTTCCTCGATGCGCTCGGTACCTGCGCCCTGCGGCTGGAGCGCGAGTCCACCGCAGTCCGGGCAGGCGGGCGGCGCCGGGCGGCGCGTGCCGCAGTGGTGGCATTGCAGGCGCCGGCCGCCGGCGTGCACGGTCATCGCCGTGCCGGGCGCGTCGGGCGCGCTGCAACGCGGGCAGCGCGCGCTCCAGCCGCAGTCGTGGCAGAGCAGCACCGGTGCGTAGCCGCGGCGGTTGCGGAACACGAGCGCCTGGCCGCCGGCATCCAGCGTCGAACGCAGCGCCGCGAGCAATTCGGGCGACAGGCCCGCCTGCAGCGGCCGCTTGCGCACGTCCAGCACGCGCACTTCCGGCGGCTGCGCGTCGCCGGCACGGTGCGGCAGGCGCAGGTGCGCGTAGCGGCCGGCGCGCGCGTTGTGCAGCGATTCGAGCGATGGCGTCGCGCTGCCGAGCACCACCGGCACGCCGAGCGCGCGCGCGCGCACCAGGGCGAAATCGCGCGCGTGGTAACGGATGCCGTCGAACTGCTTGTAGCTGCCGTCGTGTTCCTCGTCGACGATGACCAGGCCGGCCTCGGGCAGCGGCGTGAACACCGCCGAGCGCGTGCCGATCACGACGCGCGCCTCGCCGCGCCACGCGGCCGTCCAGGTACGCGCGCGCTCGGCATCGCCCAGGCCCGAATGCAGCGCATGCACCGGCACGCCGAGCCGCGCGCGGAAACGCGCGAGCAGCTGCGGCGTCAGCCCGATTTCCGGCACCAGCACCAGCGCCTGGCGACCGCGCGCGAGGCAGTCGGCGATCGCGCGCAGGTAGACCTCGGTCTTGCCGCTGCCGGTCACGCCGTCGAGCAGCAGCGCGGCGAAGCCGTCGCGTGCGGCGAGCACGGCGTCGATGGCCGCCTGCTGCGCGGGATTGGGTTCCGGCCCGGGCGGCATCGCGGCGACGGGACGGGTGCCCGCGCCCGACGCGGCGATTGCGACGCGTTCGGCGAGTCCGCGCGCGGCGAGCGCGCGCGCGGCATCGCGCCAGGGCTGCATCGCGCCCGCGTCGAGCATGGCCTCGTCGACGCCGCCATCCGCGAGCGCCTGTGCGAGCGAGCGCGGGCGCCCGGCGCGCAGCGATGGCAGCGCGGTCGCGCCGGCTTCGGTCAGCTGCCAGGCCCAGGCGTGGGTGTCGGGCAAGGGCTCGCCACGCCGCAGGCTGGCGGGCATGGCCGTCGCGAACACTTCGCCCAGCGGCGCGTGCAGGTAGCCCGCGAGCCAGTGCAGCGACGCGGCAAGCTCGCCGTGGAACAAAGGCTCCGGGTCGAGGACCGCCGCGATTGGCCGCAATGCGTCGGCCGCCTCCACGGGCGCGCTCCCGGCGACCACGCCGACCAGTTCGCGGTTGCCGAACGGCACCCGCACCCGGGCGCCGATGACGTCCCGGGAGGTCGCGGCATCGCCGGTCGCCCCGCCTTCGCAGGGCAGGTAGTCGAACGGCTGCGGCAGGGGCAGCGGCAGCGCGACCTGCCACGCGGGAACGGAGGGCATCGCCCATTGTAGGAGGATGGGTTTCCCGCCTCCTGCGACCGTTGACCGGAGGACATCGCGGATCGCGTAGCGCGCCCGTCCGGCAGTTGCAGCCACTTGTTAGAGCACGGGCGATGAATCCCGCGCAACGTGCGGGCGTGAAAGGGTTTTTGCCCTTATCCACACGAATTGTGGATAACCCTGTGCAATTCTGCTGCCGGGGATCGTCAAAAAAGCCTGAATCCCGCTTGTATGTCGGATTGGTGAAAAAAGTACCAACCGACAATATGCGAATGGAATCATGCAGTTGCGCGTGGAACCGAGCGCCTGTCCGGCGCGCGCGCCTCGTGATGGCCGCGTCCATGACCCTTGCATGACCGCTGTGCACAACCCCCTGCGCCGGGAGGCCTTGTGCCGCCTCGCGGAGGACTCCGCGTGCACGATGTCAAGCGGTCGCCGGTGGCTATGATGGCGCCGATGAAGCGGATTTCCTGACCCGTGGCCCCGGCCCCCACGACCGGCGCGCCGCCGGCCCTTTCGGCATTCCTGCGCGGCATTGGCCGCCGCGCGCTGCTGTTCGCTGCGCTGCAGGCGGGCGAGGGCCCGGCCGTGGACGCGGCCTTGATCCAGGCCACGGCGCGCTTCGCTGCCGGGGCCGCCGACTTCCCGATGGGGGCATGGCCATCGCGCTTCTGGGGCGGGCTGGTGGTCGCGCTGCCGCGGCCAGAGGTGGCCGGGACGGCGCTGCCGGGACCTGGCTTCCCGGGATTGCAGGCGCTGGCGACGCTGGGTTCGGGCGGGCGCACGGCGATGCTGCTGGCGCTGGTGGCCGGACTCGACGAGGAGGACGGCGGCGCCGCCCTCGGCCTGGACGCGGCGACATGGCGGCTGGCGTTGCGCCGGGCCGCGCCGCGTGACGCCGCCGGCAATTTCGACGAACCGGAATGGCGGGCGCTGGCCGTCGCGGTGCGCGATGCGCAGCGCGACCTGCCGGACGCGCGCCTGGGGTGGTGGGAGCATGTCGCGGCGGCTGCACTGGCGCCGCGTGCGCCCACCGCGGCGAACGCGCAAAGCGACGGCAACGGTGGCGATGATGCGCGCAGGCGCCGCATGTTGCGCCTGCTGTGGATCGCGGTCGTCGCCTGCGTGCTGGGGCTCGCTGCGACATTCCTGCCGTGGCGCGCGTGGTTCGCCGGCGAGGGCAGCACGAATCCCGCGCCGGCGGCCGCCATTGCGCTCGACGGCGCCGATCCGCCTGCTGCGCGCTACGACGCCGCGTTCGCGCTGCGCTACCATCCCGACCTGCCGCGATTGCTGGCCGGCGAGGATGCCTTGCTGCGCGAGTCGGACTTCGGCGCCTGGTACGCCGCGCGCCTCGCGCCGGATCAAGGCATGGCATCGATCGCGCCGCAGCCGCTGCCCGCGTTCGATGCGCTGTCGCCGGAGCAACTGACGTTGTTGGGGCAGCGCGCTGCCGAGTCGGATGGGTTGCCGCCCGGCGTGCGTGGCGAACTGCGCGAGCGCTGGGACGCCTGGCAACGCCTCCCTGCACCCGAGCGCGATGCCGTGCGCGCCGCGCTCGCCTCGTTCGCGGCGCTGCCCGCCGCCGAACGCCAGGCATTGCGCGACGAATACGCGGCGCTGCCGGGCGACCTGCAGCGCGGCTGGTTGCTCGGTCCGACCCTCGGCGCGCGCTGGCACCTGCTGCAGCCGCTGCTGCAGCAGGTGCCCGCGGACGAGCGCGAACCGTTGCTTGCGCACCTGCACGCGATGGATCCCGCGGCGCTCGACGCGCTCGGCGAGATCGCGCGGCGCACGCCGCCGCAGGCACGCGATGCGCTGCGGCGGAAGCTCGCCGGCTTGCCCGGCCGCTGAACTACGCGGACTGCGGCTGCAGGAGGCGTCGCGTCGCGGTGAAGCGGTCGCCGAAACGTTCGATGCCGTCGCCGCGCACGCGTTCGGCGTGGTCGCGCAGGTAGGCGTCGTACGCGGCGCGGTCGCGCAGCGTGTACTGCACGCACAACCCGATGCGTCCCGGCGCGGCCGGTTCCAGCAGGTCGAAGATGCGCGCGTCGACGAAGCCGGGCAACGCCAGCAACTCCGCGGTGTGGCGGTTCAGCCAGGTGCGGTATTCGTTGGCGATCGTGGCGTCGACGTCCAGCGTCACCTCGTAGATGAGGCTCATGCCCACACCAGGCTGGCAAGGAAGGTGGCGACGACGCCGAAGACGAGCAGGATGGAGTAACACATGCCCAGCACCAGGTACTTGAGGATCGTCATGATCCAGCCCTGGCCGTAGATGCGCTTCTGCATCAGCAGCAGGTAGATCGGCATCCACGCGAACAGCAGTCCCTCGCCCCAGCCGGTCAGCGTGGACAGCGCGGGCACGTCGCTGCCAAGTTCGTTGAGGCCGAATACCAGCAGCAGCGCCAGGCACAGGAAGGCGTGGCTGTGCAACGCCACGATCAGGTGCTCCATGTACAGGCGGTGCTTGAAGAAGTACGTGACCTTCAGCATCAGGGCGAAGATCGGCAACAGGATGAACAGCGTCGACGGCAGCGCGGACAGCACCGCGTCCTTCAGCCGGTCCGGATTCTTCTGCAGTTCCGAAACATTGGCCTGGCCCTTGCCGATCTGGTGGTTGATCCAGTCGTTGGCGAACTGCGGGAGCCAGGCGATGCGCAGTGGATTGGTCTTGGCGTCCCACGGTGCCCCGTTGCCGAACGTCACGTCCGGCACATCGGCCTTCGCGTCCTGGCCGACGGCCGCGGGAATCTTCCCGCGGATCTCCGCGATGCGCCGTTCCGCCTTCTTGCGGATCTGCGATTCGCCACGGGTGATGCCGGCGCGCGCGCCGGGCACGTCGGGCATCGTCTCGCGCGCCGTCTGCAATCCTGCGAGCGCTTCGTCCCGCGCCTTGATCACCTGTTCGACGGTGGTCGCGGTGTCGAAGCTGTCCTTGTCGTCGAACTTCACCGAGTTCGGATCCATGGTCCAGATCAGCTGCGCGACGAAGAAGGTCACGATGCTGAGGAACACGAACAGCCGCACCGGGCTGACGTAGCGCACGCGCCGGCCGGCGAAGTATTCCTTGCTGAGGTAGGCCGGCTTCGACAGCAGCGGCCACAGCGTGCGGAACACGCGCGCGTCGATGTTGAGCACGGTGTCGAGGAAGTCGCCCATGATGCTGCCGAAGTGGCGAACCAGGCCGTCCACCGGTTGCCCGCAGCGATAGCAGTGTGGGCCGAGCAGCGGCGTGCCGCAGTTCGCGCAGGCGCGGGCCGGCGTGGCGGCGGCTTCCGTCGCGGTCGAGGCAGGTTCGGTCATCTTGGTATCCCCGTTGGCCCGGCTAAGATAGCGACTCGCCGCGTCCGCGCGCCAGCCTCCCGCCATGGATTCCCCGACCCTCGCCCCGCGCTTCGCCACCGAGGCGCGTGCCACCGCCGTCCTCGCCGCTCCCCTGGTCGCCGGCCACCTGGCCACCGGACTGATCGGCTTCGTCGACGCGGCCATCGCCGGCCACCACGGCACGGAAACGCTCGCGGCGGTGGCGGTCGGCGCGGCGCTGTACGCGCTGCCGATGATGCTGCCGATGGGCACGCTGATGGCGTTGCCGCCGGCGGTGTCGCAGCTCGACGGTGCCGGGCGCCGTGCGGAAATCGGGCCGCTGTTCCGGCAGGCGCTGTGGCTCGCGTTCGCGCTCGGCCTGGCGATGTTCGCGTTCATGACGATGGCCGGGCACGCGCTCGACCCGATGGGCATCGCCGCCGACGTGCGCCCCGGCGCGCGCGCCTTCCTCCATGGCATTCGCTGGGGCGCGCCGGCGCTGACGCTGTACCTCGCCATGCGCTACCTCAGCGACGGCCTGCACTGGTCGCTGCCGACGATGCTGTTCGGCTTCGGCGGCCTGGTCGTGCTGGTGCCGCTGGGCTACATGTTCACCTTCGGCTACGACGGCTTGCCGGGCATCCGCATCCCCGAGATGGGCGCCGGCGGCCTCGGCCTCGCATCGGCGGTGATGCTGTGGGCGCAGGCGCTGGCCTTCGCGCTGTACCTCGCGCGTTCGCGGCGGTTCGCGCCCCTGGCCCTGTTCTCGCATTTCGAAGGGCCGAAGCGCGCGCCGATCGTCGCGCTGCTGCGCAACGGCCTGCCGATCGGCGTGACCGTGGCGATGGAAGGCGGCTTGTTCATCGTCACCGCGCTGCTGATCGGCCGGCTCGGCGCGCTGCCGGTGGCCGCGCACCAGATCGCGATCAACGTGTCGGCGCTGTGCTTCATGGTGCCGTTCGGCCTGGCCGAAGCGACGACGGTGCGCGTCGGCCACGCGCGCGGCCGCGGCAGCATGGAGGGCGTGCGCCGCGCGGCGATGGCGGGGTACGCGCTGGCGCTGTTCACGCAGACCTGCTCGGCCTTGCTGCTGCTGGCGGGCAACGGGCTGCTGGTGTCGCTGTACACGCGCGA
This sequence comes from Luteimonas sp., assembly GCA_035497155.1. GTDB lineage: Bacteria > Pseudomonadota > Gammaproteobacteria > Xanthomonadales > Xanthomonadaceae > Cognatiluteimonas. The sequence goes on along the minus strand of DATJDY010000132.1, from coordinate 6,922 downwards.
TGCCGCTGCCGCGACGCTGGCGGCGTCGCTGCTGTTGTACGCGGCGGCGTTCCAGTTCCCCGACGGCATCCAGGTCGTGTCGGCCGGCGCGCTGCGCGGCCTCGGCGACACGCGCGTGCCGATGTTCCTCGCTGCATTCGCGTACTGGGGCGTGGGCATGCCGCTGGGCGCCGGACTCGGCCTGGGCCTCGGCTGGGGCCCGAAGGGCATGTGGATCGGCCTGATCGCGGGGCTGGGCGTAGCGGCGGTGCTGCTGGGCTGGCGCTTCCTGCGTTCCAGCACCCGGCCCTTGCCGCTCGCCGCCGCCTGAACCGGTCAGGACGTGACGACGGGACCGGTGACGTCCGGATCATGCGGGGCCGACCCGGCAACCGATACCCTGTGTGCCTGATGCCAGGAGCATGTGCATGAACGAGACCCGCCGCGGCCCGATTTTCCGGTTCTTCAAGGGAATCTGGGACGCGATCAATTTCAGCCGCCGCCTGGTGTTCAACATCATTTTCGTCGGGCTGGTGCTGGTCGTCGTCGGCTTGTTCGCCGGTGGCGACGGCGCCAGGCCGCTTGCCGCGCGCACGACGCTGGTGGTTGCGCCGGAAGGGCGGCTGGTCGAGCAGTACAGCTCCGATCCGGCGAGCCGCGCGCTCGCGCGCCTGTACGGCGATCGCGGCGCGGGCGAAGTGCAGTTGCGCGACCTGCTGCGTGCGCTGGACGCCGCGGCGAAGGACAAGCGCATCGAGCGCGTGCTGCTGCGCACCGACGCGCTCTCGTTCCAGGGTTACGCGTCGGTGCGCGAAGTCGCGGCGGCGCTGCGGAAGCTGCGCGCCTCCGGCAAGCAGGTGGTCGCGTTCGGTGAAGGCCTGGACCAGTGGCAGTACCTGCTTGCCGCGCAGGCCGACGAGGTCTATCTCGACCCGATGGGCGGGCTGCTGCTCGAGGGCCTCGGCCGTTATCGCCAGTACTACCGCGAAGGCCTGCAGGACAAGCTTGGCGTCGACGTGCACCTGTTCCGCGTGGGCGAATACAAGTCGGCGGCCGAGCCCTACATCCTCGACGCCGCGTCGCCGGAGTCGAAGGAAGCCGACCTGTTCTGGATGAACGACATCTGGCAGCGCTACGTCGCCGATGTCGCCGGCGCGCGCAAGCTCGATCCGGCGGCCGTGACCGCGGGCATCGACGGTGCGCCCGAGGGCATCGAGGCCGCGGGCGGCGACATGGCGCAGTACGCGCTGCAGCAGAAGCTCATCGACGGGCTGAAGACCGAGCAGCAGATCGACGACCTGATGGCGCAGCGCGGCGTCGCCGACGACAGCGCGGACGACGGGTTCCGCGAGATCGACCTGGCCGGCTACCTGCGCCACATCGATCGCGGGCTCGAAGCGGTGGACGAACGGCCGGACGTCGCGATCGTCGTGGCCGAGGGCGAGATCGCCGGCGGCGAGCAGCCGCCCGGCAGCATCGGCGGCGATTCGACCGCGGCGCTGCTGCGCTCGGCGCGCGACGACGACTCGGTGAAGGCGGTGGTGTTGCGGGTGAATTCACCCGGCGGCGAAGTGTTCGCGTCCGAGCAGATCCGTCGTGAAGTCGCCGCGCTGAAGGCCGACGGCAAGCCCGTCGTCGTCTCGATGGGCGACCTCGCGGCGTCGGGCGGTTACTGGATCGGCATGAACGCCGACCGCATCTACGCCGACCCGTCGACGATCACCGGTTCGATCGGCATCTTCGGCCTCGTGCCGACGCTGCCGCGCGCGCTGGCGAAGATCGGCGTGCACACCGACGGCGTCGGCACCACGCCGATCGCCGGCGCGTTCGACATCACCCGGCCGCTGGATCCGCGCATCGGCGCGGTGATCCAGTCGGTGATCGACAAGGGCTACCGCGACTTCACCGGACGCGTGGCGAAGGCGCGCGGCCGCAGCGTCGAGCAGATCGACGCGGTCGCGCGCGGGCGCGTCTGGAGCGGTGCGCAGGCGCGCGAGCGCGGGCTGGTGGACGCGTTCGGCGGCATCGACGAGGCCGTCGCCGACGTGGCTGGGCGCGCGAAACTCGGCAAGCCGGGCGCGTACCAGGTGCGTTACCTGGAAGGCGCCACGACGCCCTTCGAGCGCTTCTTCTCGCGCTTCGCCGAAAGCAGCGCGGGCGGCGCGATGCTGCGCGGCAGCGGGCTGGGCGAGGCAATGCTGGCGCGCGCGCTGCCGCGCGGTGCGCAGGACCTGCGCTTCCTGCAGGACATGCTGCAGTCGCGCCATGGCAGCGCGCCGGTCAAGGCGCTGGCGTACTGCTTCTGCGGGCCGGCTCAGTAGCCGGTCTGCGCGTCCACGTCGGCGCGCTGCTTCGCCGCGCCGGCGTCGACCTCGCCCTGGACCGCCCTGGCGCGGTCGATGGGCTGCTGGATCGTGTCGCGCAATTCGGTGGCGCCGGATGCGTCGGCGGCCTGGGTCGCGTCCGCGGCGGTGTCGTCCGTCGCGTCGGTTGCATCGGCCTGCGCAGCATCGGCCTTCGGCTCGGGCGGTCGATCGGTCTCGGGCGGCTCCGGCTTGCTGCAGGCGGCGCACAGCAGCAGCACGGCCAGCGCGGCGGCGGTGGCCGGCATGCGCGTGCGGCGGGTTCGGGCGGGCAGGGCCATGGCGCGTTCCTCCGGCGGGGTGCGGCGTTATGCTACCGCGCATGACCGCGAGCCGCTGGCGACTGGACGGGCAACTCGCGCTGGTGACCGGCGGCAGCGCCGGCATCGGCCTGGCGATCGTGCGCGAGCTGCTCGGCTTCGGAGCCGACGTGCTGGCAGTGGCGCGCGACGGCGATGCGCTCGAACGCGTGCGCGACGAACTGGCCGACGAATTCGGCGACGACCGCGTGCACGCGCTCGCCGCCGACGTCGCCGACGACGAGCAACGCCGCGAGATCCTCGACTGGATCGAGGACCGCGGCGAGGGCCTCAACATCCTGGTCAACAATGCCGGCGGCAACCTCACGCGCCCGTCCGCGGACTACACCGAGGACGAGTGGCGCGGCATCTTCGAGGTGAACCTGTTCAGCGCGTTCGAGCTGTCGCGCTACGCGCATCCGCTGCTGTCGAAGCATGCGGCCTCCAGCATCGTCAACGTCGGCAGCGTGTCGGGCATCACCCACGTGCGCAGCGGCGCGCCCTACGGCATGAGCAAGGCCGCGCTGCACCAGATGACGCGCAACCTGGCGGTCGAATGGGCCGAGGACGGCGTGCGCGTGAACTCGGTCGCGCCCTGGTACATCCGCACGCGGCGCACCTCGGGCAAGCTCGCCGACGCCGACTACCTCGACGAGGTGCTGCTGCGCACGCCCATGGGCCGCATCGGCGAACCGGAGGAAGTGGCGGCGGCCGTCGCGTTCCTGTGCCTGCCGGCGGCGGCGTACATCACCGGCGAGTGCATCGCCGTGGACGGCGGCTTCCTGCGCTACGGCTTCTAGTAGAGCCGACCCATGGTCGGCTGCGTACCGGGAGCCGACCATGGGTCGGCTCTACGGCGCGCAATCGCTCTGCGCGAGCGTCGATTCCAGCCGTTCGTATTCGCGCCGGCGATCGTCGTCCTGCTTCGCACCGGCGAAGCGCCAGCGGAACTCGGCTTCGTCCACGCGCCGCTGCCACGCCGTGCACAGCGATTCCGCGGGCACGGCTTCGCACTGGTCCGCGACCTTCTCGCAAGCCGCGGCGTCGCCGCGCGTCGAGCCGTCGGCCGCGACGACCTGCAGCGGCGCGCAGCGCTCCGCGGGCGTGGCGTCCTCGGTGAGGAGGTCGCGCGCGTCCCAGGTGCGGCAGGCATAGAGCTGCGGCGGTGGCCCCGGAACCACGCTCGCGGCGTTCGCGCCTTCCGCCGGTTGCGCCGGTTTCTCCGCAGTCGCAGGGGGCGTCTCGGCACGCTCCGCCGCGACCGGCGCCTGCGTGCGTTCCTCGCGCGGCACGTAGGCCGGCACCGGCGGCGGCGCTTCCACCACCTGCTGCTGTTGTCGCGCTCCCTTCGGGCATGGCACGTCGTTCTGCAGCGTCACCCGGCCGGTGGCGTCGGTGCAGCGGAAGATGCGGATCGTGCGCGGCGTTGCGGGCTTCGCCCCGTCCTGCGCGCCGGCTTCGCGCGCGGTCGTCACGGATGGCGCGGCGAATGCCATGGCGAGCGCAATGCACGACGCGAAGGCGGCTGTCGTGCGCATCGCGTCAATGGCCGCCGCAATCCGCGTCGAGGCGCGCATCGAGGCCGCGCTCCTCGAGTTCGAGCCGCGCTCGTTCGCTGGGCATCGCGTTGAAGAAGCGGCGCTCGATCTCTGCGCGGCGGTCGCGCAACCGCGCGCAGGTTTCCGCCTGGGGCATGGCGCGGCAGGTGTCGCGCACCCAGGTGCCGGCGGGCACCGGCCAGCCGAGCGTCCACATCGGGACCCAGCGTGGATTGCCTTCGGGCGAATCGCTGGTGTAGGTGGTGTTGTCGGGCGTGGTGCACTCGTACATCGGCGCCGGCGCCGGTTCGCGCACGACGACGATGCGCGGCGCCGGCCGTTCCGTGGCACCGGCGCCGGGACCCGGTGCGGAAGCGGGAGCAGGCGCGTCGGTCGTCGCGTCGGTCGGCCGCACCATCGTGCGCGCCTGCTGGCGCTCCCCCTTCGGGCAGGGCGTGTCGCGCAGGCTCACGCCGCCATCGGCGCCGATGCAGCGATACACGGTGACCACGGATGGCGTGGCGGATGGCGTGGCGGATTGCACGTGCGCGGGGCGCGGCGCTTCCGGCACCGCAGCGATCGCGACCGTCGCCGTGGCGGCGAGCGCGATCGCGAGGCGGCTGCGCCTGGCGCGCACGCTCAGCCCCGCAGCAGCGCGCCGGTGAGCGCGTCGCGGATGTCGCTGGGGCGGTCGCGGCCGCCGGTTTCGCCCGTTGCCACGCCGTCGACTGCCGCGCGCATGGTGGCGTCGAGCGCGTCGAGCCGCACCGGCGCCGGCGCGCCGGCGGGGTTGGCGCTCGTGGACACGATCGCGCCACCGAAGGCACGGCACAGCGCCGCAACGACGGGATGCGCGCTCGCGCGCATCGCCACGCCGGTGTGCGTGCCCGTGATCCAGCGCGGCACGCGCGCGGTGGCGGGAATGATCCAGGTGTTCGGGCCCGGCCAGCTCGCCTCGATCTCGTCGAAGCGGCCCGGCGGCAGCGCGCGCCAGTCGGCGAGGCCGTCGAATTGCGCCATGTCGGCGCCGACGAGGATCAGGCCCTTGTCGACGCTGCGCTGCTTCATCGCCAGCAGCCGCAGCACCGCTGCTTCATCGAAGGGATCGCATCCCAGGCCCCACACGCCTTCGGTGGGATAGGCGAGCACGCCGCCGGCACGCAACGTGGCGGCGGCGGCTTCCGGCGACAGCAGTCCCGCAGGCATGGCCGTCGCGGTCAGCCCGCCTTCTTGACCACGCGCTTGCCGCCGGTGAACGGCTTGGGCGTGAGCATGGGCGGCGGTTCCGGCGCCGCGACCGGCGCGGTGTGCTTCGCTGGCGCCTTGGGCGCGAACGCGGCCTTCCTGGCAGCGGGCTTCTTCGTTGCGGCTTTCTTCGCCGTCTTCTTCGCGGCCTTCTTTGCGCCGGTCTTGCCGGCCGCCTTCTTCGCCGCGGGCTTCTTCTCGCCGGGCGCCTTCTTCGCGGCCGCCTTTTTCGCCGGGGCCTTCTTCGCGGCCGCCTTCTTGCCGAAGCGCCCGCGCATCGGCTTGCCGGTTTCCTCCATCAGCTGGACCACTTCCTCCAGCGTCAACGAGGACGGCTCGCGATCCTTCGGGATGCGTCCGTTGAGCTTGCCGTCGCTGATGTACGGGCCGTAGCGGCCGTTCAACACCTGGATGTCGCTGCCGTCGAATTCCTTGATGATCCGGTTGCGCGCGATCTCTTCCTTCTCCTCGACCAGGAACACGGCGCGCGCCAGGTCGATGGTGTACGGATCGTCTTCCTTCTTGAGCGAGGCGTACACGCTGCCGCGCTTGGCGAACGGGCCGAAGCGGCCGATGCCGACGCTCACTTCCTCGCCGCCGGATTCGCCGAGCTTGCGCGGCAGCCGGAAAAGCTCCAGCGCATCGGCCAGGCCGATCGTGTGCATGCTCTGGCCCGGGCGCAGCGACGCGAACGTCGGCTTGTCCTCGTCGTCGGCGGTGCCGATCTGCGCGTACGGCCCGTAGCGGCCCAGGCGCACGCTCACCGGCTTGCCGCTCTTCGGATCGGTGCCGAGATCGCGCGCGCCGGTGGCCTCGCTGCGGTCGACGCTCTCGGTCTTTTCGTCGACCAGTTCCTTGAACGGGCCCCAGAACTTCTCCATCAGCGGGACCCACTCTTCCTCGCCGCGCGAGACGGCGTCGAGTTCGTCCTCGAGCTTGGCGGTGAAGTCGTAGTCCACGTAGCGGGTGAAGTGCACGCTGAGGAACTTCGACACCGCGCGGCCGACGTCGCTCGGCCGGAAGCTGCGGCTTTCCATCTCGACGTACTTGCGGAACAACAGGGTCTGGATGATCGACGCGTACGTCGACGGCCGGCCGATGCCGTATTCCTCGAGCGCCTTGACCAGCGCCGCTTCGGTGAAGCGCGGCGGCGGCTGGGTGAAGTGCTGGTCGGCGTGGATGCGGTCGAGCGGGATGCGGTCGCCGGGCTTCATCGCCGGCAGCTTGCGGCCTTCGTCCTCGTCTTCCCTGGCCTTGGTGTCCTTGCCTTCCTCGTACACGGCGAGGAAGCCGGACACGACCACGGTGGTGCCGCTGGCGCGGAAGGCGTGCTCGCTGCCGGCGGACAGGTCGACGGTGACGGTGTTGAGGGTGGCCGGAATCATCTGGCAGGCCACCGCGCGCTTCCAGATCAGCTCGTACAGCTTGCGCTCGTCGTCGCTGAGGAAGCTGGCAACGTGCGCGGGCGTGCGCAGCGCGGAGGTGGGGCGCACCGCTT
>DATJDY010000131.1:0-14015 GCA_035497155.1 Luteimonas sp. | reverse complement strand
CTGGATCGCACCCGACGACGACGCGGAGATCGCGCCCGATCCGGTGTTCCTGCTCGCCGGCGGCCCCGGCCAGTCGGCGACCGAATCGTACCCGCAGGTCGCCGCCGCGTTCCGCGACGTGCTGAAGCATCGCAACGTCGTGCTCGTCGACCAGCGCGGCACCGGCAAGTCGAACCCGCTGCAATGCGACGGCGGCGAACTGCCGGACGACGCGACGCCCGAGGCGGTGCGCGCAGAAACCGCGCGCTGCCGCGACGCACTGTCGAAGTCGGCCGACCTGCGCTTCTACACGACCACCGATGCCGTGCGCGACCTCGACGACGTGCGCAAGGCCCTGGGCGTCGCGAAGATCAACCTGCTCGGCATCTCGTACGGCACGCGCGTCGCCCAGCAGTACGCCATGCGCCATCCGGCGAACACGCGGGCAATCGTGCTCGACTCCGTCGCGCCCAACACGCTGATCATCGGCAACGAGTTCGCGGCTAGCCTGGAACACGCGCTGGACCTGCAGTTCGGCCGCTGCGAGCAGTCGCCCGAATGCGTCAAGGCCGTCGGCCACCCGCGCGCGGAGCTCACCGCGCTGATGGCGAAGCTGCGCAGCGCGCCGCCGATGGTGCGCTACCGCGACCCGGCGACCGGCGAATCGAGGGAAGAGCCGCTCACCGCCGACGCCGTCGCCGGCCTGATGCGCCTGTACGCCTACGTTCCGCTGATGTCGTCGCTGCTGCCGCTGCAGCTGCACGAAGCCGCGCAGGGCCGCTACGACGGCCTGGCCGCGATGGCGCGCATGGTCAACGGCGCCGTCGCGGGCCAGATGGCGATGGGCATGCAGCTGTCGGTGATCTGCAGCGAGGACGCCTTCGGCTTCAAGCCCGATCCGGCGGCCGAGGGTTCGCTGCTCGGCAACGAGTTCTCGCAGGTCCTCGGAGCGCAGTGCGCGATCTGGCCGAAGGGCACGATGCCCGCCGATTTCCACGCGCCGCTGCGCAGCGACGTGCCGGCACTGGTGCTGGAAGGCGAATTCGACCCGGTGACGCCGCCCCGCTACGGCGAGGAAGTCGTCAAGACGCTGCCCAACGCCCGCCTGTTCGTGCTCAAGGGCCAGGGCCACAACGTGATCGGCGCCGGCTGCATGCCGAAGCTGTTCGCGCAATTCCTGCAATCCGCGGACGCGAAGGCGCTCGACGGCAAGTGCCTGGACACGCTCGGCTACGTGCCGCCCTTCACTTCGTTCAACGGCTGGGAGCCGTGAGCGCCGCTGGCGCCCATAAGGATTGATGCCATGATCATTGCAGAACACTTGCGCAAGACCTTCCCCGGCAAGGGCAAGGACAAGACCCGCGTGGTCGCCGTCGACGACGTCGGCTTCGAGGCGCGCGACGGCCAGATCACCGGCCTGCTCGGCCCCAACGGCGCCGGCAAGACCACCACGCTGCGGATGCTGTACACGCTGATGCAGCCCGAGAGCGGACGCGTCCTCGTCGACGGCCGCGACGTCGCCGCCGACCCCGAAGCCGCGCGGCGCGCGCTGGGCGTGCTGCCCGACGCGCGCGGCGTGTACAAGCGCCTGACCGCGCGCGAGAACATCCGCTACTTCGGCGAACTGCACGGCATGTCGGCGGCGCTGATCGCCGAGCGCACGCAGCGCCTGGCCGAAGCGCTGCAGATGGAGGACTTCCTCGATCGCCAGACCGAGGGCTTCTCGCAAGGCCAGCGCACCAAGACCGCGATCGCGCGCGCACTGGTGCACGACCCGCGCAACGTCATCCTGGACGAGCCGACCAACGGCCTGGACGTGATGACCACGCGCGGCCTGCGCGAATTCCTCAGGCACCTGCGCGCCGAGGGTCGCTGCGTGATCTTCTCCAGCCACATCATGCAGGAGGTCGCCGCCCTCTGCGATCGCATCGTCGTGGTCGCGCACGGCCGCGTCGTCGCCGACGGCACCACCGACGCGATCCGCGAACAGGCGGGCCGAGACAACCTCGAGGACGCATTCGTCCACCTCATCGGATCCGAAGAAGGGCTGCACGCATGAAGGCGCTGGCGATCGTCTGGAAGAAAGAGCTGCTCGAGCTGGTGCGCGACCGCCGCACGCTGATGCTCACCCTGCTGTTCGCACCGCTGCTCGGCCCGCTGCTGTTCCTGGGCCTGGCCACGATCGGCGAAAGCAAGGCGAAGGAGCAGATGGAGAAGCCGATGGCCATCGCCATCGCCGGCGCCGAGCGCGCGCCGAACCTGGTGGCGTGGCTTGGGTCGCAGGGCATCGCGCGCAAGGACGTCGCCGACCCGGACGCGTCGATCCGCGCGCAGGACGAGGACGTCTACCTGCGCATCGGCGACGACTTCGGCAAGTCCTGGCGCGAGGGGAAGCCGGCGCTGGTGGAAGTCGTGCACGACTCGACGCGGCACGACGCGGACATCCCGGTGAAGCGCCTGGAATCGCTGCTCGGCCAGTACAACCAGCAGGTCGGCGCGCTGCGCCTGCTCGCGCGCGGCGTCAACCCGGGCGTCGCCACGCCGATGGCCGTGTCGCGCAAGGACCTGTCGACGCCGGAGGCACGCAGTGCCGGGCTAGCCGCGATGATGCTGCCCTACCTGCTGATCCTCGGCGCGTTCATCGGTTCGCTGCAGCTGGTGCTCGACACCACCGCCGGCGAACGCGAGCGCCAGTCGCTCGAACCGCTGCTGGCCACCCCCGCGCGCCGCGGCGCGATCGTGAGCGGCAAGATCGCCGCGGCCTGCAGCGTCGGCATCGTGTCGCTGGTGCTGACCCTGCTCGCGTTCCGCATCGGCGCCGCGTTCGCGCCGGGTGCGGCGAAACAGCTCGCGGTCGGTTTCCGCGAGATGGCGCTGATGCTGCTCGTGCTGCTGCCGATGGTGTTCCTGGGCGGCTCGCTGCTGACCTACATCGCCGCCGCGGCGAAGTCGGTGAAGGAAGCGCAGAGCTACACGACCGTGCTGATCCTGCTGCCGATGATCCCGACCGTCATCCTGATGGTCAGCCCGGTGAAGAACCAGCTGTGGATGTTCGCGGTGCCGTTCCTGGCGCAGAACCAGATGCTGCTGAAGGTGATCCGCAGCGAGCCGGTGTCGGCGGCGCAGTGGGGCGTGTACCTCGTCGCCGCCTTCGGGATCGCGGCCGCCTTCTGGTTCGCCGCGGTGCGCCGCTACCACCAGGAGCGCCTCGCCGTCTCCGCCTGACTCGCGGGGAGCGTCGCTTCGGGAAAAGGGCAAAAGCAGATCCCGAAGCCGCATGGCCGCACGGAAGGGAAGACCCTTCGAGTCGCCGCGCTCTGCTCTTCCCGCCAGAAGCGGGGAGACGCGCTTGGGATAGGCGGCGTGACGGCGTGTGTGTGGGCCGAGCGGGCCATGGATGGCCCGCGCCCGCGGAGTGAGTCCTGGACGACTCGTCGACGCGGCGGACCACACACACCTCGTCGCGTCGCCCAGCCCCGAAGCATCGACTGCGCGCAAAAAAAAGGGCCCGGTGCGAACCGGGCCCTTCGTTCGTGCAACCTCGAGGCGGCGGCGTCAGTTCGCCGGCTGGAAGTTGAAGGTGCGGCGACTGGTGACCGGCGAACCCACCGGCTGGAAACGCCACTTGTTGATCGCCTGCAGCGCCTCGCGGTCGAAGATCCGCGGCGGCGACGCATTGACCACGCGCGACGACGTCACGCTGCCGTCGGTGCCGACCGTGAACTCCACCTCCACCGAACCGGCGCGGCGACGGGCCGCCGCTTCGCGCGGATAGTTCGGCGCGGGCGTGCTGATCGGGCGCAGTTCGTTGGACACGGTGGCGCGTTGCGGCGGCGGGGCGGCGGGCTCGGCGGCCTGCTGCACCGGCGCCGGCGGCGGCGCGGCCTGCTGCACCGGGCGCTGCACCGGGGCGGGCGCCGGCGGCGGCGCGGCGGCCTGCTGCTGCGCCAGCTTCTCGGTCGCCTCCTTCTGCTGCTTCTGCTGGTCGGCGATGCGCTGCTTCTCGATCTCGGCCTGGCGCTTGACCTCGTCGGCGGCGGCGAGCTGCTGGTCCTGGGCCTTCTTCGCCGCGGCGGCCTGGCCGTCGGCGATCGACTGCTTCAGGCGCGGCAGCGCGGGTGCCTTGGCGTCGGTCTTCTCCATCAGCGCATAGAGGCGCTGCGCCTCGCTGAAGTCGTCGCGCGCGATGCTCTGCTCGGTCGCGATCAGTGCGTACGGCATGAGGTCGGTCAACGCGCTGGACACGGCCGGATCGTTCGGCTGCTTGTCGCGCAGCGCGAGGTAGTACTCCATCGCGTTGTCGCCACCCGGCGCGTACAGGCGCTGCTGGCGCAGGGCCTGGCCGGCCGCGTCGCGCAGCTGGTCGGCGCTCATCGCGTTGACCTTGTCGGCGACGGCAGGCTGGGCGGCCTGCTGCGTGGCCGCCGCCCCCGCGGCGGCGTCGGGCGCGGCGGCGCCCTGTTCCTTGTTGCATCCGGCGAAGGCGCAGGACACGAGAACGACGGCGACGGCGTGGAACAACGCCGGACGCGCCTTGTAGGCATTCGAAAGGTACATCTGCAAGCTCCCCTATCCGTGCAGTGCGGGCACGTCCGCCTAGGACGCGGCACGGCGGGCGATTTGTCAACACCTTGGCGGCATTTTGGGCCGGCCAGGCGCTACTTCCCGATGCAGAAGGTCGAAAAAATGTGACCGAGTAGCGCATCCGGGACGATCCGGCCCGTGACCTCGCCGAGCGCGTCATGGGCGGCACGCAGGGCCTCGGCGGCGAGATCGAGGCTGCCCGCGGCCAGCGCCTGGCGTCCGCCGGCGAGTTCGGCGGCCGCCTGCCGCAGGGCGTCGACCTGGCGGGCGCGGGCGCTGAATGCGCCGGTGGCGCCCTCGCCTCCCGCCGGACCGGCCGCGGCTTCGCGCAGCCAGGCGTGGAGGGCGTCGAGCCCCGCACCGGTGCGCGCCGACACCCGCAGCACCGCATCGCTTCCCGGGCCCTGCGGCGGCATGGCATCGGCGGGCAGCAGGTCGGACTTGTTGTGCAACCACAGGCGGCATGGCGCGGCGGCGGCCGCGGCGGCCAGCGCGGCGCGGCCGGCGTCCGGGTCGCGCGCGTCCACGACGATGATGGCGACATCGGCGCGATCGAGTTCGGCGCGCGCGCGGCGCATGCCTTCGCGCTCGATCGCATCGCCGCCCTCGCGCAGGCCGGCGGTGTCCACCAGCGTCAGTTCGACACCGTCGCTGCGGATCGATTCGGCGAGCAGGTCGCGCGTGGTGCCGGCGATGTCGGTGACGATGGCGCGCTCGCTGCCGGCGAGCGCGTTGAGCAGCGAACTCTTGCCCGCGTTCGGCGGACCCACGATCACCGCATGCAGTCCATCGCGCAGGCGCTGCCCGCGTTCGGCGGCGGCGAAGACCGCGTCCAGCTCGCCCGCGAGCCGTTCGAGCCGCGCCGACACCTTGTCCAGGCCCAGCGCCTCGATGGGTTCGTCGCTGAAATCGATCGCGGCCTCGACGTGCACGCGCAGCGCGAGCAACCCGTCGGCGAGCGCGTCCACCTGTTGCGAGAACGCGCCGTCGAGGGAGCGCCGTGCCGCGCGCGCCGCGGCAAGGTCGCTGGCGGCGATGAGGTCGGCCACGGCTTCGGCCTGCGCCAGGTCGAGGCGGCCGTTGCGGAATGCGCGTTCGCTGAATTCGCCGGGCCGCGCAGGGCGCGCGCCCAGCTCGCAGCAGCGCTCGACCAGGCGCTGCAGCAGCACGCGGCTGCCGTGTGCCTGCAGTTCCGTTACGTCTTCGCCGGTGTAGCTACGGGGCGCGTCGAAACGCAGCGCGATGCCGTCGTCGATGACGTCGCCGGTCGCGTCCGTGAATCGCGCGTGGTGCGCGTGGCGCGCTTGCAACGCGCGGCCGCACACCGCTTCGGCGATCGCACGGCTGCGCGGCCCCGACAACCGCACGATGCCGACGCCCGCCGCGCCCGCTGCGGTCGCGACCGCGACGATCGTGTCGCTGCCGTCCCGGGGGACGTCGCTGGCGTCGCGCGCGTCGATGCCGCCCTCGCGTCCTCGATCCCGTTACGTCGTGGCCGGCTTCGCCGGCCCGCCGTACTTGCGCGTCATCCACCACTGCTGCAGCAGGCCGAGGCTGCCGTTGGTGACCCAGTAAAGCACCAGGCCCGCCGGGAAGAACGCGAACATCACGCCCATCGCCACCGGCATGATCTGCATCATCTTGCGCTGCATCGGGTCGGCGATCGTCGCCGGCGACAGCTTTTGCGTCGCCCACGTCACCGCGATGTTGATGATCGGCAGGATGAAGTACGGGTCCGGGGCGGTGAGGTTGTGGATCCAGCCGATCCACGGCGCCTGGCGCAGCTCCACCGACTCCAGGAGCGTGTAGTACAGCGCGAGGAAGATCGGCATCTGCACGACCAGCGGCAGGCAGCCGCCGACCGGGTTGATCTTCTCCTTCTTGTAAAGCTCCATCATCGCCATCTGCAGCTTCTGCTTGTCGTCGCCGTAGCGCTCCTTGAGCTGCTCGATGCGCGGCTGGAAGCGGCGCATCTTGGCCATCGACTTGTACTGCGCCGCCGACAACGGGAACATCAGCGCCTTGACGATCACGACCAGGCCGATGATCGCCCAGCCCCAGTTGCCGACCAGGCCGTGCACGAAGGCGAGCACGGCGAACATCAGCTCCGCGATCCACGCCAGCCATGCATAGCTGCTGAAGTCGACCGCGCGCTCGAGGCCCGGCACCTGTTGCGCCTGGATCTGCTTGACGAGCTTCGGGCCGACCCACAGTCGCGCGCTGGTTTCCGCGCGTGCGCCCGGTGCCACGGTGATGATCGCGCTCGCTTCCGTCGCCAGCGCGTGCGTCGTGCCGCCGACATGCTGCGAAGACAGCGAGAACTTGTTTCCTTCGTTGCTGCCGGGAATCCACGCTGCGAAAAAGTGGTGCTGCAGCATCGCGATCCAGCCGCCGGTGCCTTCGTTGTTCAAGGCGCCGCCTTCTTCGTACTTGGCGAACTTGCGCTTGTCGAAGCCGGTGGCGGAACGGAACCACGCCGCGCCATGGAAGCTGTACGACTCCGGATGGGTGAAGCCCGTCTGCACCACCGGCGGCACGCGCTCGAGCTGGCGGTAGACGAAACCCTGCCACGGCTTCGTGCCGGCGTTGGCGACGTCGTCGCGCACCTGCACCGCATAGCTGTTGCGGGTGAACGTGTAGGTGCGGCGGATGGTCACGCCGTCCGGGCCCGTCCACTGGAACGGCACTTCGATGTGTTCGGCGCCGGCGGGCAGCACGTAGGCGCGCTGTTCGCCGACCGGCACGAATCCCGCTTCATGGTTCGGCGCCGCGTTCGTGGTGCTGACCCAGCCGCTCTGCGCCTGGTAGAAGTGCGCGGCATCCGATGCGAACAGGCGCACCGGCGCGGCGCCGGGCGTCGCGGTCTGCGGATAGCCGAGCAGGTCCGCCTCGCGCACCGCGCCGCCATCGAGCGTCGCGCGCAGCACGTCGGTGGTGACGGTGACCGCCGGCGCCATCGCGGCATCCGGCGTGGCAGCGGTCATCGCCGGCGTCACTGGCGTCGCGGTACTGGACTGCGCCTGCGGAACGCTGCCCGCGGCGGAGGCGGACGGCACGCTGCTGCCAGTGGCGGCAGGTACGGATGCCGCGCCCGTGGTCGGAGTCGCGCCGGCCGCCGCATCGGGCGCCGCCTTGTCGCGGCCCCAGGCCATGAACAACAGGGTCGCCACGACGAGCCAGGCGAAGAGCAGGAAAGTGCGGGTCTGGTTCATTCGGAGGGCAACTTGGGGGACGGCGAAGGACAGCCGGGCATTGTGCCGGCCGGGTCCGTGGGGGGCAACGCGCCGGCGCGCTGCAGCAGCGCGAGGAATGCGGCACGGAGTTCGGGATTGGGCAACGCGGCGGCGGGCGGGCGCGCCACCACGACGTATGCGCCTGGCGGAAGCGTGGGACGCAGGTGGCGGAACTCGTCGCGCAACTGGCGCTTGATGCGGTTGCGGCCGACCGCATCCGGGTCGACCTTGCGCGAAACCGCCAGGCCCAGGCGGGCCGGCTGCGCATCACGCAGCCAGTGCAGGCTCAGGACAGGACTGGCGTGGCGACGACCGCCATCGAAGACGCGGCCGAACTCTGCCGACGCGCGGACGCGCGCGGCGGGTGGGAAACCGTACTGGGAAGGCATCGGCCGGCGACTGCGGCCGCGCAGGTCAGGCGCAGAGGCGCTTGCGACCCTTGGCACGACGACGGGCGAGGATCTTGCGGCCGTCGGCGGTCGCCATGCGGGCACGGAAGCCGTGGTCGCGCTTGCGCTTGAGGTTGCTGGGCTGGTAGGTGCGCTTCGTGGCCATGGCGGGTTCGGGCTTTCAAACGACAGAAAAGACTGGAAATTCTAGCGGTCGGGCAAGCCCCCGTCAACCTGGAGGCTGGCTTGTCGCGACGCGTGACCCGATGGCCTGTTGAAGCGTCCCGGGCCGGGGGCCGCGATGATACGCTGGCTGTCTTCCGACGGTACCCGCAGAGCACCGCCCCAGGGCGGTGCTCCACGCGCTTCCGACGGCCCGCCTGACTGGCCCGCTCAACCGGATCGATCCCTCCCCCGCTCCCATGGATGCCTGGCCCCGCTGTCTCGAGCGCCTCGAAGCCGAACTCCCGGCCGAGGACGTCCATACCTGGCTCAAGCCGCTGCAGGCCAGCGCGCGCGACGACGGGTACGTCCTCTACGCGCCGAACGCCTTCGTCCGCGACGAGGTCCGGGACCGCTACCTGGTCCGGATCCGCGAGCTGCTCGGGCATTTTGCCGGCAGCAGCGAAGTGAGCCTGGAAATCGGTTCGCTGCGCCGCGCCGCGCCGGCCGCCCAGGCTGCGACGAACGGAAGCCCCGGCATCGCGGGCACCGCTTCCGGCAACGCCACCGTGGAGGATTTCCAGGGCCACCTCGACAGCCACTACACCTTCGAGAATTTCGTCGAGGGCCGCAGCAACCAGCTCGGCCGCGCCGCCGCCTGGCAGGCCGCGCAAAAGCCGGGCGACCGCGCACACAACCCGCTGCTGCTGTACGGCGGCCCCGGCCTCGGCAAGACCCACCTGATGTTCGCCGCCGGCAACGCGATGCGCGCGAGCCGTCCCGGCATGCGCGTGATGTACATGCGCTCGGAACAGTTCATGAGCGCCTTCACCAAGGCGCTGTACGACAAGACCAGCGGCGGCATGGAAGCGTTCAAGCGCCAGTTCCAGGGCATCGACGCGCTGCTGATCGACGACATCCAGTTTTTCGCCGGCAAGGACCGCACGCAGGAGGAGTTCTTCCACACCTTCAACGCGCTGTTCGACGGCAAGCAGCAGATCATCCTGACCTGCGATCGTTATCCGCGCGAAGTGGAAGGCCTCGAACCTAGGCTGAAATCGCGGCTGGGCTGGGGGCTGTCGGTGGCGATCGATCCGCCCGATTTCGAAACGCGCGCGCAGATCGTGCTGTCGAAGGCGAGCGAGCGCGGCACGGTGATCCCGGAAGACGTCGCGAACCTGATCGCGAAGAAGATGCGCTCGAACGTGCGCGACCTCGAGGGCGCGCTCAACACGCTCGCGGCGCGCGCCAACTTCACCGGCCGACCGATCACCGCCGAGTTCGCCCAGGAGACGCTGCGCGACCTGTTGCGCGCGCAACAGCAGTCGATCGGCATCGCCAATATCCAGAAGGTCGTGGCAGACTACTACGGCCTGCAGATCAAGGACTTGTTGTCGAAACGGCGGACGCGTTCGCTGGCCCGGCCGCGCCAGGTGGCGATGGCGCTGGCCAAGGAGCTGACCGAACACAGCTTGCCGGAGATCGGCGATGCGTTCGCCGGCCGCGACCACACGACCGTGCTCCACGCCTGCCGCCAGGTGAAGAACCTGCAGCAGACCGATGGCAAGTTGCGGGAAGATTGGGAAAAGCTCGTCCGCAAGCTCAGTGAATGAGCGCGCGGGCGGCGGTATAAAAGGCGGGACCGGACGGGGACAAGCTGTGGACAACCCGGGCTGCTGCCCAGGCCATCGGAACTTGTCCACAACTTGCGCAAGGCTTGCAGCGGGCTCCGCCCACAGTCAGGCAAGTCCGGAAAGACCAGCTGGAACAATGGGTTATGCCGCTTATCACCGGTTTTTCGCGACACTATCTCCACCAATGTTCTTGATTTATCCATCCGTTCAAAGCTTGGGCACGCTCGCCAAAGCCACGCTCGTCTAGTCAAGGGGTCCGCATGCGCTTCAGCCTGCAACGCGAAGTCTTCCTGAAACCGTTGGCGCAGGTCGTCAACGTCGTCGAGCGCCGGCAGGCGCTACCCGTGCTCGCCAACCTGCTGGTGCAGGTCCAGAACGGGCAGCTTTCGCTGACCGGTACCGACCTCGAAGTCGAGATGGTCGCGCGGCAGGCGGTCGACGATGCGCAGGACGGCGAAACCACGATTCCGGCGCGCAAGCTCTTCGACATCGTTCGTGCCCTGCCCGATGGCAGCAAGGTCACGGTGTCGCAGACGGGCGACAAGGTCACCGTCCAGGCCGGCCGCAGCCGGTTCACCCTGGCCAGCCTGCCGGCGCGCGACTTCCCGTCGGTGGACGAGGTCGAGGCGACCGAGCGCGTGCGCGTGCCCGAGGCCGCGCTCAAGGAACTGATCGAGCGCACCGCCTTCGCGATGGCGCAGCAGGACGTGCGTTATTACCTCAATGGCCTGCTGTTCGACCTGCGCGACAAGGGCCTGCGTTGCGTGGCGACCGACGGTCACCGCCTGGCGCTGTGCGAGGCCGCGCTCGATGGCGGCGCCAACACCAAGCGCCAGATCATCGTGCCGCGCAAGGGCGTCACCGAACTGCAGCGCCTGCTGGAGGGCAGCGATCGCGAGCTGGAGCTCGAGGTCGGACGCAGCCACATCCGCATCAAGCGCGACGATGTGACCTTCACCAGCAAGCTCATCGACGGCCGGTTCCCGGATTACGAGGCGGTGATCCCGATCGGCGCCGACCGCGAGGTCAAGATCGATCGCGAAGTCCTGCGGGCCGCCCTGCAGCGCGCGGCAATCCTCTCGAACGAGAAGTACCGCGGCGTTCGCGTCGAAGTCTCGCCCGGCCAGCTCAAGATCAGCGCCCACAACCCGGAGCAGGAAGAAGCGCAGGAAGAAGTCGAGGCCGACACCAAGGTCGACAACCTGGCGATCGGCTTCAACGTGAACTACCTGCTCGACGCCTTGACGGCGTTGCGCGACGAGTTCGTGGTCCTGCAGCTGCGCGACGCCAATTCCTCGGCGCTGGTCCGCGAGGCCGGTAGCGAGCGCTGCCGGCACGTGGTGATGCCGCTGCGGCTGTGACCGTCCGGTTCCACGTGGAACAGAAAGGACGCCCGGTTGCTGCCGGGCGTCCTGCTTTGTGCGCCAGCAAAACGCGCCGCCGGGAGGCTCCATGCGGGTAACCCGGCTCGAATTCTCCGGCCTGCGTTGCTTCGAACACGGCGAACTCGCTCCCGCGCCGGGCCTGAACGTCGTCCACGGGCCCAATGGAAGCGGCAAGTCCAGCTTGCTCGAGGCCCTGCACTTGATGGCCTACGCCCGCAGCTTCCGCGGTCGGGTGCGGGACGGGCTGGTCCGCACTGAAGCACCGGCGGTCGAAGTCTTCGTGGAGTGGCAGGAAGCCTCGGGTCGGACCCGCCGGGCCGGGCTGCGGCACGGCGGCCAGCAGTGGGAGGGTCGGCTGGACGGCGCCCCGCTCGCCCAGCTCGGCGACCTGTGCGCGGCCCTGGCGGTCGTCACCTTCGAGCCAGGGAGCCACGCCCTGGTCATGGGCGGCGGCGAAGCGCGCCGTCGTTTCGTCGACTGGGGCCTGTTCCACGTGGAACAGGAGTTCCTGGGCCTGTGGCGCCGCTATGCCCGGGCGCTGAAGCAGCGCAACGCCCTGCTCAAGGCTCGCCAGCGCGACGGCCAGCTGGATGCCTGGGAACACGAGCTCCACCAGGCCGGGACGCCGCTGGGGCAGGCTCGTGAGCGTTACCTGCAGTCGCTGCAACCCTTCCTCGAGGACACGTCCAGCGCGATCTTCCCGGAAGGCGGCCGCGTGCGCCTGCGTTACCTGCCCGGCTGGCGGCAGGAAGACTTGTCCCTGGCCGACGCGCTGCTGCTGGCCCGCGACCGCGACCTGGCCACCGGCTTCACCTCGGTCGGCCCGCATCGCGCCGACTGGCGCATCGAGCACGCCGGCATCCCCGGCCGGGACGCCCTGTCCCGCGGCCAGGCCAAGCTCACCGCGCTGGCGGCGCTGCTGGCCCAGGCCGAACACCAGGCGGCGGCGCGGGGCGACTGGCCGGTCGTGGCGCTGGACGATCTTGCCTCGGAACTGGACCGCGGCCACCAGGCGCTGGTCCTGGGGCGGCTGGCGCGGACGGGGGCGCAGGTGATCGTCACCGGAACCGAGGTGCCCGAACTTCCGGGAAACCTCGCGGCCGCAGCCACATTGTTCCACGTGGAACACGGCAAGCTCGCCGCCGCAACCCCGGCCTGAAGCCCGGACAACCCCTCCTGCGGGCAAGGCCGCGCGTGGTGCGCATCCGGCACGGGGATTGCTATACTTCGCGCATCCATAACTAGTGTGTCATCAGGCGCGCAGGCCCACGCGGCCCCGCGTGCCCCCGGAGCCTGCCAACGCATGTCGCAAGAACACGATTCGCCCGCCACCGAAACCGAAGCGGGCAACGCCTACGATTCCAGCCGGATCACCGTGCTTCGCGGCCTCGAGGCCGTTCGAAAGCGTCCCGGCATGTACATCGGCGACGTGCACGACGGCACCGGCCTGCACCACATGGTGTTCGAGGTCGTCGACAACTCGATCGACGAAGCACTCGCGGGCCACGCGGACGACGTCACGGTCACGATCCACGAGGACGGTTCGGTCTCGGTGTCCGACAACGGCCGCGGCATCCCTGTCGACATCCACAAGGAAGAACACGTCTCAGCGGCGCAGGTCATCATGACCCAGCTGCATGCGGGCGGTAAGTTCGACGACAACAGCTACAAGGTTTCCGGGGGCCTGCACGGCGTCGGCGTGTCGGTGGTCAACGCGCTCTCGCGCAAGCTCGTGCTCGACATCTGGCGCGACGGCTACCACCACCAGCAGGAATACGCGATGGGCGAGCCCGTCGCGCCGCTCGAGCGCCTGGAGGCGTCGTCGAAGCGCGGCACGCTGGTGCGCTTCTGGCCGTCGGCCGAGACCTTCAGCGACATCGAGTTCCACTACGACATCCTCGCGCGCCGCCTGCGCGAGCTGAGCTTCCTCAACTCCGGCGTCAAGATCGTGCTGGTCGACGAGCGCGGCGAGGGCAGGCGGGATGTCTTCCAGTACGAGGGCGGCATCCGCTCCTTCGTCGAGCACCTGGCGCAGCTCAAGACGCCGCTGCACCCGAACGTGATCTCGGTGAGCGGCGAGCAGAACGGCATCACCGTGGACGTCGCCCTGCAGTGGACCGACGCCTACCAGGAAACGATGTTCTGCTTCACCAACAACATCCCGCAGAAGGACGGCGGCACCCACCTGATCGGCTTCCGCGCCGCGCTGACCCGCACGCTCAGCAACTATATCGAACAGAACGGCATCGCCAAGCAGGCCAAGATCACGCTCAGCGGCGATGACATGCGCGAAGGCATGATCGCGGTGCTGTCGGTCAAGGTGCCGGACCCGAGCTTCTCCTCGCAGACCAAGGAGAAGCTGGTCAGTTCCGAAGTCAGGCCGGTTGTTGAGAGCACGTTCGGTGAGCGTTTGCAGGAGTTCCTGCAGGAACACCCGAACGAAGCCCGCGCCATCGCCGGCAAGATCGTCGATGCCGCCCGCGCCCGCGAGGCCGCGCGCAAGGCGCGCGACCTGACCCGCCGCAAGGGCGCGCTGGACATCGCCGGCCTGCCGGGCAAGCTGGCCGACTGCCAGGAGAAGGATCCCGCGCTGTCCGAGCTGTTCATCGTCGAGGGCGACTCCGCCGGCGGCTCGGCCAAGCAGGGCCG
>DATJDY010000130.1:0-6496 GCA_035497155.1 Luteimonas sp. | reverse complement strand
CGCGGTCGACCTGTCCGGCAGCATGGGCGATGAGGACATGGCGCTCGATGGCCGCCTCGTCGACCGGCTCACCGCGGCGAAGTCGGTGATCGCCGATTTCCTCGCCCGCCGCGACGGCGACCGCGTCGGCCTCGTCGCGTTCGGGAGCCGCGCCTACGTGCTGGCACCGATGACCCTGGACCTGGATTCGGTGCGCGCGCAGCTGCGCGACACCGAGGTGGCGCTGGCCGGGCGCGAAACCGCGATCGGCGATGCGATCGCCCTCGCGGTGAAGCGCCTCTCGCGGCAGCCGCAAGGCGAACGCGTGCTGGTGCTGCTCACCGACGGCGTCAACACCACCGGCCTGCTCGATCCGCTGAAGGCCGCCGAACTCGCGCGCGACAACGGCGTGCGCATCCACACCATCGCTTTCGGCGGCAGCGGCGGCGGGATTTCGGTGTTCGGCTTGCCGATCCCGATGCCGGGCGGCGGCGACGACATCGACGAAGCGACGCTGCGACGCATCGCGCAACTCACCGGCGGCCGCGCGTTCCGCGCCAGCGACACGGCGCAGCTCGCGGGCATCTACGCCGAGATCGAGCGCATCGAGCCGATCAGGCACGCGGCACGCGCGGTGCGGCCGCGCATCGAGCGCTACCCGTGGCCGCTCGCGGCGGCGCTGCTGTGCGCGCTGCTGCTGTGCGTGCGCGGCCGGGAATGGCGACGGGCGACGGCATGATCGACTTCGCCACCATCGCGGACTTCCGCCTGCTGCGCCCGTGGTGGCTGCTCGCCTTGCCCGTGCTCGCATGGCTGGCGTGGGCATGGCGGCGCCGGCGCGGTGCGGGCGTGTGGGACGCCGTGGTCGATCCGCCACTGCGCGCGTACCTCCTCGAACCGGTGCCGGGCCGGCGCCGCTGGCTCGCCTGGTGGCCGTGGCTGGGCGCGATGCTGGCGATCCTCGCGCTCGCCGGGCCGTCCTGGCAGGTTTCGCCGCAGCCGCTGTGGGAGACGAGGGCGCCGCTGGTGATCGCTTTCGACCTGTCGCCGTCGATGCTCGCCGACGACCTGCCGCCATCGCGCCTGGCGCGCGCCCGCGCGCGGCTCGCGGCGCTGCTGCGCGAACGGCGCGGCGGCGAAGTAGGACTGGTCGTGTACGCCGGCGACGCCTACACCGTCGCACCGCTGACCGAGGATGCGGCCAATGTCGCGGTGTTCCTCGACGCGCTGGAGCCCGGCATCATGCCGGGCGATCCGGCCGCCACCGCGGACGCCGCGCGCGCGATCGATCGCGGGGCGCGCCTGCTGCGGCAGGCGGGCTTCGGCCGCGGCGAGATCCTGCTCGTCTCCGGCAGCGCCACCGACGCATCCGCGGCGACTGCGGCCGCACGCGCTTCGGCTGCCGGCTATCGCGTGTCGGTGCTCGAAGCGATGCCGCCCGCGGCGGCGGCCATGTCGGGCGCCGCTGCCGTCGCGGCGGCGGGGCAGGGACGCAGCGCCGTGCTCTCGCCGGACGATGCGGACCTGCAGGCGCTGGGCGTGCTGGAGGCCGACGCGGGTGCGGGCATGCGCGCGGGCGATCGCGAAGGCGGCGCCACGCGGCGCGACGACGGCTACTGGCTGCTGCTGCCGCTGCTCGTGCTCGCGGCGTTCGCGTTCCGGCGCAATGGCGTGGTCGCAGTGCTCGCGCTGTGCCTGCTGGTGCCGTGGCATCCGGCCGCGGCCGCGGGCATCGACTGGTGGCAGCGCAGCGACCAGCAGGCGCATCGCCGCCTCGAGCAGGGCGCGGAGGCGTACCGCAAGGGAGACTACGCCGCCGCGGCGAAGGCCTGGCGCGGCGTGCCCGGTGCGGACGCCGCCTACAACCGCGGCAACGCGCTCGCGCGCCAGGGGCAGTACCAGGACGCGATCGCCGCCTACGACGAAGCACTGCGCGAACGCCCGGGCATGGCCGACGCGATCGCCAACCGCAAGGCGGTGCAGGCGGCGATCAAGCGCAAGCCCCCGGACCAGGGGCGCCAGCCGGGTGCTGGCGATCGTGGCGACGGCAAGGGCACGCCGAACGCGCAGCCGGGCGATGAAGCCGCCAGGCAGCAGGACGCCGGTGCGGCGAAGCCGGACGCGGCCAGGCAGGCTGCCGATGCGGCGCAACGGGCCGCGGCGCGCGAAGCCGCGCGGCATGCACGCCCCGGCGACCAGGGCCTGCCGCAGGATGCCCGCATGCAGCAGGACACGCGGGAGACTCCCGCCCAGCACGAACGGCGGCTCGCCAACCAGGCGCGCCTGCAACGCGTCCCCGATGATCCGGGCGGCTTGTTGCGCGCGCGCCTGCAACTGGAATACGAGCGCCGCCAGGCGGAGGGCGAATGAACGCGCGGGCTGCACGGCTGTTCCTCGTCGCCGCATCCGCGCTGCTGCTCGCGGCGATCGCGCCGCGCGCACAGGCGCAGCAAGTGCGCGCCTGGCTCGATCGCGACCACATCGCCCTCGGTGAAACCGCGACCCTCAACATCGAGGTCGCCGGCGCGACGCTGGCCGAGCCGGACTACGCCCCGCTGCTCAACGACTTCACGGTTTCCGGCAACACCAGCAGCCGGAGCATGGAAAGCGACGCGGCGGGAACGCGCGCGCGCACGCTGTACGCGGTCGCGCTGCAGCCGCGGCGCGAAGGCACGATCCCGGTGCCCGCGCTGTCGGTCGGCGCGCGGCGGACCGCGCCGCTGTCGCTGGTGGTCACGGCATCGTCCGCCGCGCCCGCGCAAGCAGGCGACACCGTGTTCATCGAATCCGCCGCGGACGCGCAGTCGCCTTACGTGCAGCAGGCGCTGGGTTACACCGTGCGCCTGTACCTCGGCGTGCCGCTGGTGTCGGGCCAGCTCGAGCAACCGGAGCCGGACGGCGCGACGCTGCGCCAGGTCGGCGACGACGTGCGCTACCAGCGCGAAATCGGCGGACGCAGCTATACAGTCTTCGAGCGCCATTACCTGCTGGTGCCCGAGCGCAGCGGCACGCTCGCGATTCCCCCCGCGCGTTTCGTCGGCCGCGGCATCGGCGGCTTCTTCGACGACATGGCGGGCGATGCGCAGCAGCCGCTGGTCGCGAACGGCGCGGCCAGGACGCTGCAGGTGCGCGCGATCCCCGCGAATGCACCGCAACCCTGGCTTCCGCTGCAGGCGCTGACGTTGCGCTGGGCGCAGGCGACGGCCGATGCGCGCGTCGGCGGCGCCGCGACCGTGGTGCTCGAGGCCGTGGCCGACGGTGCGACCGCGGCGCAATTGCCGGCGCTCGACTTGCCGCCGGTCGCGGGCGCGCAGGTGTTCCCCGATCCGCCGCGCCGCGACGAAACCTTCGTGGACGGCCGGCCACGCGCGACCGTCGTGCGCAGCTTCTCGATCGTGCCTTCGGCTGCGGGCGTGCTGCGCGTCGATGCGCCGCGCCTGTCCTGGTGGGATGCGAACGCGGGCGTGCGGCGCGTCGCGACGCTGCCGCCGCTGGTGCTGTCGGTGGCGCCGGCGGGCGCTGCCCCTGCGTCCGGTGTTGCAGGCGGTGCCGGCGGGAATGCCGCCGCGCCCGCGCCGGCAGGCGCCGCCACGGGAGACGCGCGCGGCGAAGGCTGGATGCATGTCCCTGGCGTGCAGGGGCGGGTGCGGCCGTGGGCATTCGCGACGGTCGCGTTCGCGTTGCTGTGGCTGATCACGTTCATGTGGGGCCTGCATCGCCACCCGCGCGCAACCGATGCGAATGCGGCCGCGCCGCGCGCGCGTCGCGTGCGCGATGGCGACGGCGGTGGCGACGCCGGCAAGCCGGCGGCGCGAGGCGGCCGCACCGGCATCGTCGCGCTGCGCCAGGCGCTGGACCGCGGCACCCTCGGTGATGTCGCCGACGCGCTGCGCACCATCGCGGAACCGCCGGCGGCGAGCCTCGATGCCTTGCGGGCGTGCCTGGCCGATCCGGCGCAGCAGGCGGCGCTGGATGCCTTGCAACGGGCGCTGTGGGGCGGCGGCGACAGTGCTGCGGCGCGCGCGGCGTTGCGCGCGGCGTTCGCTTCCGGTCCGGATTGGACGCGACCGCCCGACGCGGCGAAACGCGGTCCGCTGCCGCCGCTCTATCCCTGAGGCGCGGCGGCGCTGGCGTCGGCCAGCGGCAGTTCGCAGCGCAACACCAGGCGGTCGCCTGCGATCGCCGCGGCGAGTTCGCCGCCGTGCGCGCGCGCGATCCGTTGCGCGAGCATCAGGCGCAGGCCCAGGCCCTCGTCGAAGGGCTCCGCCTCGCGCTGCTCGAACAGCGCGGGCAGCGCGTCTTCCGCGGGCGCGGCGCCGGGCAACACGGCTTCGATCGTCGCGCGGCCATCGTTGCTGCGCAGGGACAACGCGGGCGTGCCACCGCGGGCCACCGCGAAGTCGAGCAGCGTGCGCAGCAATTGGGTCAGGCGGCGCGAGTCCCCGACGACGACGGCGATGGCGCCGTCGTCGGCGACCGGCGTGCCGGCGAGGCCGGCTCCGGTCAGCGCATAATCGAGCAACAAGGCGATTTCGCAGGGCTCCGGCGCACCCAGCAGCCGGCCCTGGCCTGCGCGCGCCCAATCTTCGAGTTCGTCGAGCATGCGCGCCATGCGGCGCGACTGGCGTTCCAGCAATTGCAGCAGTTCCAGCCGGCGCGCGGGATCGAGGTCGTCGCGCTGCAGCAGGTAGCTCGCCGTCTGCAACGGCGAGAGCGGGCCGCGCAGGTCGTGCGCGAGTCGGTCCAGCCATGGCACGGGCGTGCCGCTCGCTGGCGCGCTGCCGGCGCGCTCGTCGCTCACGCGTCCACCGTGCCGCGGCGTTGTTCGATCTCGCGGCAGATCGCGTGGATCGCGGCGAGTTCGGGCGGCTTGACCAGGTGCCGGTCGAAGCCGGCCTCGCGCGTCCGGCGGCGATCCTCCGGCTGGCCCCAGCCGGTCACCGCCACCAGCAGCACGTCGCGGCCGCCGGGCGCCGCGCGCAAGGCGGCGGCGACGTCGTAGCCGCTGCGGCCGGGCATGCCGACATCCAGGAACACGGCATCGGCGGGAAAGGCCGCGAACGCCTCCTCGAATTGCGCGGGATCGTAGATCGTGCGGACCTGGAAGCCGAGCAGGTCGAGCATCATCGACAGCGTGTCGGCCGCATCGCGGTTGTCGTCGAGCACCAGGGCGCGGCGACCGTGGACGCCACCCGTCGCCGGCGTGGCCGGCGCTGCGGTGGGCGCGGGCACGACCGGCACGATGCCCGCTGGCGCGCGCGGCAGGCGCACGACGAATTCGCTGCCTTCGCCTGGCCCGGCACTGCGCGCTTCCACCGAGCCGCCATGCATGCCGACCAGCTGCCGCACCAGGGTCAGGCCGATGCCGAGGCCGCCCCCCGCGCGGTCGGCGCCGGCGTCCACCTGCACGAACATCTCGAAGATGCGGCGCGCCTCTTCCTCGCCCAGGCCGATGCCATGGTCGCGGACAACGATCTCGATCGTCGCGTCGTCGGCGCGTGCGGCGATCGCAATCGGGCTGCCCTGGTCGGAATACTTCGCCGCGTTGTTCAGCAGGTTGGCGAACACCTGCGACAGGCGCGCGGCGTCGCCGTCCACCACCAGCGTGTCGTCCGGGAGGTCGATGCGCAGCTCGTGGCGTCCGTGGCGCAGCAACGGATGCGTGGTCTCGATGGCCGAATCCAGCACCTCGCGCACCGTCGTCGGCATGCGCCGCAGCTCGAGCTTGCCCTGGGTGATGCGCGCGACGTCGAGCAGGTCGTCGATGATGCGCACCAGCAGCGCGAGCTGGCGCTCCATCAGCCCCTGCAGCGGGTCGGCGGCTGCCGACGCGTCGGACAGGCGCCGCACGTTGACCGCGTTGAGCAGCGGCGCGAGGGGGTTGCGCAGCTCGTGGGCGAGGGTGGCGAGGAATTCGTCCTTGCGCCGGTCGGTTTCGCGCAGGCGCTCGACCAGGCCCGCGAGCTCCGCGTTGGCGCTGCGCAACGATGCGTTGAGCAAGCCGAGCTCGCGTGCCTTCTCCACCTCGAGCGCGGCATTGGCGTCGCGCAGCTCGCGCCGCTTGCGGAACAGCTCGGCGAGCACCACCACCTTGCTGCGCAGGATCTCCGGGATCACCGGCACCATCACGTAGTCGACCGCGCCGAGCTCGTAGCCGCGCAGGCGGTCCATGTCGGTGACGTTGACCGCGGTGACGAAGATGATCGGCGTCTTCTCGAAGCGCGGGTGCTGGTGGATGAGGTGCGCGGTCTCGAAGCCGTCCAGGCCCGGCATGTTCACGTCGAGCAGGATGACGGCGTATTCGTCCTCCATCAGCAGCTTCAGCGCGTGTTCGCCGGAGGTCGCCTCGACGAGGCGTTCGCCGAGCGGTTCGAGGATGGCGCGGTACGTCAGCAGCCGTCCCGGCTGGTCGTCGACCAGCAGGATGTTGACCGGGGCGGAACCGGCGGCTTCCATCGCGCGGTTCAACGATGCAGCCATTGCCGGAGCACTCCCAGCAGCTGGTCGGTGACAGATC
>DATJDY010000129.1:0-6587 GCA_035497155.1 Luteimonas sp. | reverse complement strand
CTCTCGCAGCCGAAGCCGCAACTGACGGCGGAGGAACAGGCCTACCTCGACGGTCCCTGCGAGACGCTGTGCCGCATGGTCGACGACTGGGACATCACCCACGTGCGCGCCGACCTGCCGCCGGAGATGTGGGCATTCGTCAAGCGCGAGAAGTTCTTCGGCCTGAACATCCCGAAGGAATACGGCGGCCTCGGCTTCTCGGCGCTGATGAACCACAAGGTGATCCAGAAGCTCGCATCGATCTCGTCGGTCGTCAGCTCCACCGTCGGCGTGCCGAATTCGCTCGGCCCGGCGGAACTGCTGATGCACTACGGCACCGACGAGCAGAAGGCCCATTACCTGCCGCGCCTGGCCGACGGCCGCGAGGTGCCCTGCTTCGCGCTGACGGGGCCCTTCGCCGGTTCCGACGCAACCTCCATCCCCGACTACGGCATCGTCGCGATGGGCGAATGGGGCGGAGCGCAGGTGCTCGGCATCAAGCTCACGCTCAACAAGCGCTACATCACGCTCGCGCCGGTCGCGACGCTCGTGGGCGTCGCGTTCCGCATGTACGACCCGGACGGGCTGCTCGGCGACAAGCGCGACATCGGCATCTCGCTGGCGCTGGTGCCGCACGACACGCCGGGGCTGGAGATCGGGCGCCGGCACTTCCCGCTCAACACGCCGTTCCAGAACGGCCCGATCCACGGCGACGGCGTGTTCGTGCCGCTGTCGCAGCTGATCGGCGGCGAGGATTACGCCGGCAAGGGCTGGCAGATGCTGATGGAGTGCCTGTCGATCGGGCGCTCGATCACCCTGCCCTCCACCGCGAGCGGCGGCTGCAAGGGCGCGGCCGTGGTCACCGGGGCCTACGCGCGCATCCGCAAGCAGTTCGGGCTGTCGATCGGGCGCTTCGAAGGCGTGCAGGAAGCGCTGGCGCGCATCGCCGGCAAGGCCTACGCGGTCAGCGCGCTGTCGCAAGCCACCGCCGCGGCGGTATCGCGGGGCGAGAACCCGGCGGTGCCGTCGACGATCGCCAAGTACCACTGCACCGAGATGGGCCGCGAGGTCATCAAGGATGCGATGGACATCCACGGCGGCAAGGGCATCATCCTCGGCCCGCGCAACTACCTCGGCCGGGGCTGGGAAGCGACGCCGATCAGCATCACCGTCGAGGGCGCGAACATCATGACGCGCTCGCTGATGATCTTCGGGCAGGGCGCGATCCTGTGCCATCCGTGGGTGCTCAAGGAAATGAAGGCGGCGCAGCTGGACGATCCGCGCGAGCGCATCGACCAGTTCGACCCCGCGCTGTTCGGCCACATCGGCGCGGCGATCTCGAATGCCGTGCGCGCCTGGTGGTTCGGCCTCACCTTCGCCGCGTTCGGCAAGGCACCGGGCGACGGCTACACGCGCCGTTACTACCGCAAGCTCAACCGCTCTTCCGCGACGCTGGCGGTGATGGCCGACACCTCGATGCTGATGCTCGGCGGCAAGCTCAAGTTCAAGGAGTCGCTGTCCGGGCGCCTGGGCGACGTGCTCAGCCACCTCTACATCTGCAGCGCGATGCTCAAGCGCTACGAGGACGAAGGCCGGCCCGAGGGCGACCAGCCGCTGCTGGCCTGGGCGATGCACGACGCGGTGAACCGGATGGAAACCGCGCTGTCCGGCGCGCTGCGCAACTTCCCGATCCGCCCGGTGGGCTGGCTGCTCTGGCTGCTGGTGTTCCCGCTGGGCCGCCGCGCGCAGGCGCCCGGCGACCGCCTCAGCCGTCGCGCCGCGGCGCTGCTGATGACGCCGTGCGACGCGCGCGCGCGCCTGGCCGACGGTGTGTTCCTCACGCCCTGCGCCAACAACCCGGCGGGCCGGATCGACAGCTACCTGCCGAAGGTGGTGCTGGCCGAGCCGGTGGAGCGCAAGTTCCTCAAGGCGCTGAAGCACAGCGACATCGAAGCCCTGGATTTCCCGGCGCAGCTCGACGAGGGCGTGCGCGAAGGCTGGATCACCGCCGGGGAGCGCGTGCAGCTGGAGGAACTGCGGACGATGACGCTGGACGCGATCACCGTGGACGATTTCGAGCCGTGGGAACTGCGCGCCTCGTCGTACTACGGCGACTTCGGCCGCGAGGACGCCGGGGAACGCCGCGAGGTCGCCTGACGGCGCATGAAAAAAAGCCGGGCGTGCCGCGCGAAGCGGGACGCCCGGCCTCCTTGCCAAGGCTATTCGAGGACGAGGATCGCGTCGCCCGAGAACGACTCCATGCGGATCTCGCCGGCGCCGTTGCCGTAGCTGGCTTCCATGGTCTTGCCGGGGCCGAAGTCCTCGCTGTGGATCTTCGCGTTGGGCGCGTCCAGATCACCGCTGAAGGTCTCGCCGCTCACCCGCGCCGACAACGCCTTCGGCAGGCGCAGCTTGATCTCGCCGCTCACGGTTTCCGACTTGATCTCGCCGCCGTCGGCCAGGCCGACGCGCACGTCGGCGTCGCCCGACACGGTGCCGGTGGACAGGCGGCGCACGCGCTGGCCGCGGCTGTCGATGGTGATGTCGCCCGAGACGGTTTCGGCATGGACTTCGCCGTCGAGGCGGCCCTTGAGCACGATGTCGCCGCTGACCGACTCGGTCTTGGCCTCGCGGCTGTTGAGGGTCAGCACCAGGTCGCCGCTCACGCTTTCGATGCTGGCCTGGCGCGGGGCCGCGGCGATGGTGACGTTGCCGCTCACGGTGTCCACGTCGATCTCGTCGGGGGCCACGCCGTCCACGTCGATGTCCGCGGACACCGATTCGATGTCCAGGCTCGCCTGCAGCGGAACCATCAGCATCAGGTCGGTCGGCCCGGTGCGGTCGTTGCGCCAGCTGCCCATGCGCTTGGGATATTCGACGCGCACCTCGAGGTTGCCGCGGTCGCCGTCGACGACGAGCTTCTCGACGCCGTCGCCGAGCGTGCCGGTCACGCGCACTTCGTTGCGGTCCCAGGCGCGCACCTGGATGCGGCCCTTCATGTTGTCGATCTCGATCCGGCCGCGCGGATCCAGCGGCCGGGTCTCGTTGATGGGCGTGCCGGCGTAGAGCGGCGCGCTGGCCAGGCCGGCGCAGAGCGCGAGGGCGAGGACGTGGATGGAATGGCGCATCTGGGCTTCTCCGTTGTATTCGGTACGGCGTGGGGGCGCCGTGTCAGGTCATGTCGGCGCGCTGGGTGATCGCCAGCCGCTGGGTGTAGGTCTTGCGCAGCCGGTCGAGCAGGAAGCGCGCATCGGGATCGCGTTCCAGCGCGGTGCGGATCTGCTTCGCGCTGTGGTCGAGCTCGCGCAGCGCCGCCGCTTCGGGATGCGCCGCGGTGCGGCCGGGCGTGGCCGCCTCGATCTCGTGCAGCGCCGCCTGGTATTCGCGGGTCATCGCATCGGCCTGGCGGTCGAGCATCGGCGCGCCCGCAGCCTGCGCCGTCGCAGGCACGGCCGGCGCGATCGATGGGGGCTGCATCTTCCAGGCCACGCCCACGGCCAGGACCAGCGACGCTGCCAGCGCCCACGGCGCCAGTCGCGCGGCGCCATGGCCACGGCGCGCGGACGGCGCCGGCTGTGCGGACCGGGGCACCGCAGCGATGCGCGCGGCGATGCCGGGCCACAGGTCGGCGGCCGGCTCGACGTCGCGGCGCAGGCCGCGCAGCTGCAGGCGCAGGCTCGCGTCGAGCGGGGCGTCGTCGCGGTCGTTGTCGTGTCGGTTGGTGTCGTTCGTGTTCATGCGTGCCCTTCCAGTCGTTCCCGCAGCAATCCGCGTGCGCGGTGCAGCTGCGCCTTGGAGCTGCCGACGGCCATGCCCAGCGCCCCGGCGATCTCCTCGTGCTTCCATCCTTCGACGTCGTACAGCACCAGCACCGCGCGGGCGCGCGGCGGCAGCGTGGCGACGGCGCGTTCCAGGTCCAGCGTGAGCGCGGTGGACTGCCCCGCCGAGTCGGGCGCGCCGACCTGGTCGAGCGCATCCTCGTCGTCGCTGCCACGCGGGCGGCTGCGCGCGGCGCGCAGGTCCATCAGCGCGGTGTTCACCGCCAGCCGGTGCAGCCAGGTGCCGAACGCGCTCTCGAAGCGGTAGGCGGGCAGCGCCTGCCAGGCGCGGACGAAGGCTTCCTGCACGAGGTCCTCGGCGCGGGCGCGGTCGTAACCGACCAGCCGCGCGACCACGCCGTGGATGCGCGCGGCGTGGCGCCGGTACAGCGCCTCGAACGCACTGCTGTCGCCGGCAGCGGCCGAACGCGCCAGCGCCAGGTCGACGTCGGCCGGCGCGGCGACGCGGCCGTCGGCGCTGCGGCTGTCGTTGGCGGTGGAGACCCAGTCGGTCACGGTTGCGGTGAGCATACCCAGTCCGATGCCCGGGGCAGCCCGAAGGTTTAACGCGAGCGGCGGAGGACCAGGAGCCTCAGCCCTCGGGCGCCGCGGCCTGCCCGGCCACCAGCCGGTCGTGGCGCTGCGACAGCCGCCAGCCGATGGCACCGGCCGCCATGGCCGCAGCCGCGCTCAACCCGGCGAAGGTGGCCACGGTCGCGCCGATGGTGCGCAGCGCGTTCATGCCGGTGGCGATGGCCACGTCGCCGAAGCGCCAGACCGCCGTGTCAACGGCGTTCTGGCCCTTGTAGCGGATGTTGCGCGGCACGCCGGCGAAGAGGCTGTGGCGCGCCGGTTCGGCCATGCCGTAGGCGAGGCCGCGACTCACGATCAGCGCCAGCGCGACCACGGGCATGCCGGCGAACATCGGCGCGTGCGGATCCGGCGCGAGCACCACGAGCAACAGCATCCACAGGCTCGCCACCGCCCAGCCCAGGATGGTCGGGCCGGCGCCGTGGCGCGGCAACAACCAGCGGGTGACGGTGAGCTGCACGATCGCGGTGAGGATGTTGGTGGCGAGGTCCACGTCGGCGGCGAACCGGGTCCGCGCGACGGCGTCGGTGAACGCGTGGTACGAGTAATCGGTGACCAGCGCGTAGTTGACCGTGCCGATGCCGTCGGCGAGCAGCAACAGGATCGCCATGCTGCGCATGAACGGATCGGCGAAGACCTGGCGCAGCCCGTCGAACATGCCGCCGCCCACCGCGGCTTCATCCGCCGGCGCGCGGCGTTCGCCATGCGTGCGCGACCAGCGCCCGAGCCAGACCACGCAACCCAGCGCGATCGCGAGCAGCCCCGCCGACACCAGCAGCAGCGGCGCGACGCCGATCATCCCGACCAGCAGGCGCGTCAATGCCGGCCCGGCGACCGCGCCGCAGGTGCCCGCCAGCGCGATCAGCGGGAACAGCCGCCGCGCCTGCGCGATGCTCCAGATGTCGGTCATGAAGATCCAGAACACCGACACCACGAACAGGTTGAACACGCTCACCCAGACGAAGAACAGGATGCCCAGCGCGCGCGGCGAGAGCAGCCCCTGGAGCGTGAACAAGGGGACGAACCCGAGCAGGCAGGCGATGAAGGCGAGGTTGATCAGCGGCACCGCGATGCGGCGCGGATAGCGCGACACGATCGCGCCGAACACCGGCGCCAGCGCCAGCGTCGCGAGGAAGGTGGCGGCGTAGAACCAGGGCAGCTGGGTCGAGCCGACCGAGGCCACGAGCTGCTCGCGCACCGGCCGGATCATGTAGTACGCGGCGAGCACGCAGAAGAAGTAGGTGAACGAGACCGCCAGCGCGGCCGTTTCGCCCTTGCGCACCCGCCCGGCAACGCCGCCGACCCCGCTCATTGCCGCTCCACTGGCGCCACCCGGCCGGCGGCGCGGCCACGTTAGCCGAATGGCGGAGCCCTGTCGCGCCCGGCATAGTGCCGGCATGCACGATTACGTGATCGTCGGTGCCGGCTCCGCCGGTTGCGTCCTTGCCGCGCGACTCAGCGAGGATCCCGCCTGCCGGGTGCTGCTGCTCGAGGCCGGCCCGCGCGACCGCAGCCCCTTCATCCACATGCCGGCCGGGCTTGCCCGCCTCGCCGGCAACCGGCGCCTCAACTGGAACTACGAGACCGCGCCGGAACCGGCGCTGCAAGGCCGCCGGTTGTGGTGGCCGCGCGGACGGGTGCTCGGCGGCTCGAGTTCGATCAATGCGATGTGCTACATCCGCGGCGTCCCGGCCGATTACGACGGCTGGGACGCGCTCGGCGCGACAGGCTGGGACTGGGCGTCGGTGCTGCCGTGGTTCCGCCGCAGCGAAGGCAACGCGCGCGGCGCCGACGCCTTGCACGGTGCCGATGGTCCGCTCTCGGTCGCCGACCTGCGGCACGTCAATCCACTGTCGCGCGCATTCGTCGAGGCCGGTGTCCAGGCGGGGCTCGGGCGCAACGAGGACTTCAACGGCCCGCGCCAGGCCGGCGTCGGCCTGTACCAGGTGACGCAGCGCGATGGCGCGCGCTGCTCGGCGGCGGTCGCCTACCTGCGGCCGGTGCTGCACCGGCCCAACCTCGACGTCGTGACCGGCGCGCTGGCGCGCCGCTTGCTGTTCGACGGCGCGCGCGCGGCCGGCATCGAATACACCCGGGGCACGCGCGTGGCGCAGGCCCGTGCGGCGCGCGAGGTGCTGCTGTGCGGCGGCGCCGTCAATTCGCCGCAGCTGCTGATGCTGTCCGGCATCGGGCCGGAGG
>DATJDY010000128.1:0-4977 GCA_035497155.1 Luteimonas sp. | reverse complement strand
GCGGGGCGCCGGTTCCGCGCCGCTATACTCGGCCGTCGCCAGCCCCGCCGTCGCCAGCCCGGAACCGCCCTTGTCCGTCGCGAGCCTTCCAGACATCCCCGCGAGCGAGGATTTCCTCGGCCACCCCAAGGGCGTGTTCGTGTGCTTCTTCACCGAGATGTGGGAGCGCTTCTCCTTCTACGGGATGAAGGCGCTGCTGCTGCTGTACCTCCTGAAGCACCACCGCTTCAGCGACGACATGGGCTACGACCTGATCGGCGCCTACGGCGGGCTGGTGTACGCGGTGCCGGTGATCGGCGGCATGGTCGCCGACCGCTGGCTGGGCATGCGCAAGGCGGTCGTGCTCGGCGGCGTGCTGCTGTGCCTGGGCCATTTCGGCATGGCGTTCGAGGGCGCAGACGCGCGGGTCGTGGACGGCGTGGTGGTGCGCGACGCCGGCGCGCTGCAGGTGTTCTACCTCTCGCTCGCGCTGATCATCATGGGCGTCGGTTTCCTGAAGCCCAACATCTCGACCATCGTCGGCAAGCTCTATGCGGACGACGATCCGCGCCGCGATTCCGGCTTCACCCTGTTCTACGCGGGCATCAACGTCGGCGGCCTGTTCGCCGGCCTGATCTGCGCGTTCCTCGGCGAGACCTACGGCTGGAAATACGGTTTCGGCGCGGCCGGCGTCGGCATGGTCGCCGGGCTGGCGATGTTCCTGTGGGGCCAGAAGTACCTGCACGGACACGCCGAACCACGCGCGCCCGACCTGCTGCGCGAGCGCGTGGCGCTGCTGCCGCGCGAGTGGTGGATCTACCTGCTGTCCTTCGCCGGCGTGGCGGTGGTGTGGCAGCTGATCCAGCGCACGTGGACCGTCGCCGGCGCGATGCACGTGGTGCTGGCAGGCTTCCTCGCCTGGTTCGCGTGGTTCCTGCTGCGGCACTGCAATCGCGTGCAACGCCAGCAGATGCTGTCGCTGGCGCTGATGCTCGTCGGCGTACTGGTGTTCTTCACGCTGTACGAGCAGACCTACGGCTCGTGGCTGACCTTCACCGACCGGCTGATGACCAAGGACATGTTCCCGTCGCTGGTGAACGATGCGTCGGGGACGCTGCCGTGGTCGCTGTACATGATGGCGGCCACGCCGATCCTGATGGTCGCGGCGCTGCGCGCGAGCGACCGCGGCGCGCGCGGCACCGCCCGCACGCTGGTCGGCGTGATGTCGCTGGCGATGGCAGTGGCCTGCTTCCGCGACGTGGTGCTGGTGCCGCAGACCGCGGGCTCGCTGACCTTCCTCGGTTCGTTCTTCATCGTGTTGCTTTCGCCGCTGTTCGCGTGGCTGTGGCCGTGGCTCGACCGGCGCGGCTGGAATCCGTCGAAGCCGATGAAGAGCGCCATCGGCCTGGCATTCGCCGCGCTGTCGTTCCTGCCGCTGCTGGCCGCGGCGAAGGTCGCGGGCACCGGCGCGATGGCGAGCGTGTGGTGGCTGGTGCTGGCCTACCTGATCCTCGAGATCGGCGAGATGTGCCTGTCGCCGATCGGGCTGTCGGCGGTGACGCAGCTGTCGGTCGCGCGCGTCGTCGGGCTGATGATGGGCGGGTTCTGGCTGGCGACGGCGTATTCGGAATTGCTGGCCGCACAGTTCGGCAAGCTCGCCTCGCTGGACATTCCCGGAAACGGCGCCATCGACATGGCGAGCGCGGCCGCGAAGTACGGCCACCTGTTCGGGCTGATGGCCTGGATCGGGCTCGGCGCCGCGCTGGTGTTCCTGGTGCTGGCGCCGGTGTTGCGGCGCTGGATGCACGGCGTCAGGTAGCGGCCGCGAGTTCGTCGAGCGTCGCGGAGAGGCCCTCGCGCCAGTCCGGCAGGACGATGCCGAAGTCGCGCTGCAGCGCGCCGCAGTCGAGCACGGAATACGCCGGCCGCGCGGCGGGCGTCGGGTAGTCGGCGGTCGTGATCGCTTCGACTTTCGGCGCGCGCGCGATCAGCCCGCGCGCGACCGCGCCATCGAAGATCGCCTCGGCGAAACCGTGCCAGCTCGCCTGCCCCGTCGGCGTCAGGTGCCAGAGGCCGGACGGCGCCGCCGCGTCCACGCGCAGCGCCTGCGCCGTCACGTCGGCCAGGAGCGCGGCCGGCGTGGGCGTGCCCACCTGGTCGGCGACCACGCGCAGCGTGTCGCGCTCGGCGCCGACCCGCAGCATCGTGCGCAGGAAGTTGTGGCTGTGCGCGGCGTACACCCAGGCGGTGCGGAAGATCATGTGCCGCGCGCCCGACGACAGCACCGCGATCTCGCCGGCCAGCTTGCTCGCGCCGTACACGCCCAGCGGCGAGGTGGTGTCGTCCTCGCGGTAGGGCCGCGTGCCCTGCCCGTCGAACACGTAGTCGGTGGAATAGTGGACGAACATCGCCCCACGGCTGGCACAGGCGGCGGCGAGCACGTCGGGCGCTTCCGCGTTGATGCGGAACACAAGCTCGACCTCCTGCTCGGCGCGATCGACGGCGGTGTAGGCGGCTGCGTTCACCACGATGTCGGGCGCGACCCGCCCGAGCAGCGCGGGCAGCGTATCCGGCAGGGAGAAATCCGCGGTTTCGCAGGCCACGCCGTCGAGCGTACCGGACAGCGTCGCCGCGACGAGTTCGCCTTGCGCCGCGAGGCTGCGTCGCAGCTCCGTGCCCAGCTGGCCGTCGGCGCCGAGCAGCAGGATCCGCGGTGCGCCCGTCGGTGACGCGCTCATGCGGCGTACGGCGGCAGGCGTTCCGGCGCGATGTCGGCGAGGAACGGCAGCTTCGCGTCCTTGTCCGACAGCAGCGGCGAGGCCACCGGCCAGTCGATGGCGAGGTCCGCGTCGTTCCAGCGCATGCCGGCGTCGGCCTCGCGATCGTAGGTATCGGTGCAGACGTAGTTGAACAGCGCGGTGTCGCTCAAGGTCACGAAACCATGCGCGAAGCCTTCCGGGATCCAGAAGTGGCGCTTGCTCTCCGCGCTGAGCACGACCGCGGTCCACTGCCCGAACGTCGGCGAGCCGCGGCGGACGTCGACCGCGACGTCCCAGACTTCACCCTCGAGCACGCTGACCAGCTTGCCCTGTGGCTTCGGCCACTGGTAATGCAGGCCGCGCAACACGCCGCGCACCGAGCGCGACACGTTGCCCTGCACGAAGTGCGACGGAAGGCCGATCGCGGCGAGCTTGTCGCGGTTGAACGATTCGTAGAAGAAGCCGCGGTCATCCCCGAACACCTGCGGCTCGAGCACGACGCAGCCCGGCAGGCCGGTCTCGACGACCTTCATGCGATGGGTCGCGCCTGGGGCTGGTCGAGCAACGCGAGCAGGTACTGGCCGTAGCCGTTCTTCGCCAGCGGCGCGGCCAGCGCGCGCAGTTGCCCGTCGTCGATCCAGCCGTTGTTCCAGGCGATCTCCTCCGGGCAGCACACGCGCAGGCCCTGGCGCTTCTCGATGGTCTGCACGTAGGTAGAGGCCTCCACCAGGGATTCGTGCGTGCCGGTATCCAGCCAGGCGTAGCCGCGGCCCATGCGCTCGAGCTGCAGCTCGCCAAGCTCGAGGTACATGCGGTTGAGATCGGTGATCTCGAGCTCGCCGCGCGGCGACGGCGCCAGCCGCGACGCGAACTCGCTCGCGCGGCCGTCGTAGAAGTAAAGCCCCGTCACCGCATAGTTCGAACGCGGGTTCGCCGGCTTTTCCTCCAGGCCGACCACCTTGCCGGTGGCGTCGAACTCGGCCACGCCGTAGCGCTCCGGATCACGGACGCGGTAACCGAACACGGTAGCGCCGTGCGCCTGCGCGTTGGCGCGGCGCAGCATTTCGGTGAGCCCGTGGCCGTAGAAGATGTTGTCGCCCAGCACCAGGCAGCTCGGCGCGCCGGCAAGGAATTCCCGGCCGATCAGGAAGGCCTGTGCCAGCCCGTCCGGACTCGGCTGCGCGGCGTAGTCGATCTTCATGCCCCACTGCGAGCCGTCGCCGAGCAGCGCCTGGAACAGCGCCTGCTCGTGCGGCGTGTTGATCACGAGCACTTCGCGGATGCCCGCGAGCATCAGCACGCTCAGCGGGTAATACACCATCGGCTTGTCGAACACCGGCAGCAGCTGCTTGCTGATCGCCTGGGTGATCGGGTACAGCCGGGTGCCGGAGCCGCCGGCCAGGACGATGCCCTTGCGCGCGGTCGCGTCGGTGTTGTCGGCGCTCATGCGGCGGTCCCGATGCGCTCGAGGCGGTAGCTGCCGTCCAGTACGCGCCCCACCCAATCCTGATGGTCGAGGTACCAGTCGACGGTATCGGCGATGCCCTGCTCGAAGCTGTGCGCCGGCGCCCAGCCCAGCTCGCGCTTGAGCCTGGATGCATCGATGGCGTAGCGGCGGTCGTGGCCCGGGCGGTCGGCGACGTAGGTGATCTGGTCGGTGCGCGGCTTGCCGTCGGCGCGCGGCCGCCGCGCATCGAGCAGCGCGCAGATCGTGCGCACCACTTCGATGTTCTGCTTCTCGGCATCGCCGCCGACGTTGTAGGTCTCGCCGACACGCCCGCGTTCCAGCACGGCGCGGATCGCCGCGCAGTGGTCGCCGACGTACAGCCAGTCGCGCACGTTGCGGCCGTCGCCATACACCGGCAGCGGTTCGCCGGCGAGCGCCCGCGCGATCACCAGCGGGATGAGCTTCTCCGGGAACTGGTACGGGCCGTAGTTGTTGCTGCAGTTGGTGGTCAGCACCGGCAGCCCGTAGGTGTGGTGGAACGCGCGCACCAGGTGGTCCGAAGCGGCCTTGGACGCCGAATACGGCGAATTGGGCGCGTAGGGCGTGTCTTCGGTGAACGTGCCGGTATCGCCCAGCGAACCGTAGACCTCGTCGGTGGAGACGTGCAGGAAGCGGAAATTCTCTTTTGAAGCCCCCTCCCTGGCGCCGCCCTCGAGCGACTTCCAGTAATCGCGCGTCGCCTCAAGCAGGGCCAGGGTGCCCACCACGTTGGTCTGCACGAAAGCGCCCGGG
>DATJDY010000127.1:0-6631 GCA_035497155.1 Luteimonas sp. | reverse complement strand
ATCGGTCCGTCGGAGCGACGCTCCGCTCGCTTGCACCGGCCGGGCACGACTCGGCGCGACACCCGACCGGCCGCCCTGCGGCCGGTTTCTTTTTGCGCAAATCGGCGCAATCGGGCTGTTGCGACGCGCCATCCGCCGGGTTCGCGTGAACGCATCCGCGACCGCTTCGCGGGGTGTCGCGACGTGGTCGCGCATGCCGCCGCGCGCGCCGCCCGCGCGCGCCGCCCGTTGCGCGCGCGCGGCTGCGCTGTTCGAAGTCGAGTGCGTAAAACAAGGTGTTTCCGCTTTGCGACTTCGTCGACGACGCGTCGCATCGCCATGCTGCGACGCCATCCGTCGACGTCGTCGCGGGCGTCGCGCCGGCGCCGTCGCGACCCGCCGCGGCCGACCCTGCCGGGAATTTTTTTCGCCGGGGTTGTTGACAGGCGAAAAAACCGTGATTAGTTTCCGCCCCAGCAGAGGTGACCTGCGGACGAGAGTGAGTCGAGCAACTGGCACAACACGCAGTACAACAAAGCCTTCCGCCCTGGAAATTTCAAAGGTGGACTCGGGCAGCTTCTCCCTCGCGAAACCAAAGGACACCCTCCGAACCGATGACCTGCATCGCCGCGCGATGCGGGTTTTTTGTTGCCAAGAATCCGTCCCGGCGCGCCTCGCGCGTCGGCGGCTGCTCGCGGGTCCGACTCCCGCGGCGTTCCAAACTGGGCTGCAGTACCCGTAAGTCCAACTGACGAGGAGCCATCTCATGGCCATGAAGAAAGCTGCGAAGAAGTCCGCCAAGAAGGCGACGAAGAAGGCCGCGCGCAAGCCGGCTGCCAAGAAGACCGTGCGCAAGGCCGCCGCCAAGCGCAAGCCGGCCAAGAAGGCCGCGAAGAAGACCGTCCGCAAGGCCGCCGCCAAGCGCAAGCCGGCCAAGAAGACCGCCCGCAAGGCTGCGAAGCGTCCGGCGAAGAAGGCTGCCGCCAAGCGCAAGCCCGCCAAGAAGGCCGCCAAGAAGTCGGCGAAGAAGACTGCCCGCAAGGCTGCGAAGCGTCCGGCGAAGAAGGCTGCCGCGAAGCGTCGTCCTGCCAAGAAGGCTGCCAAGAAGACCGCGAAGAAGGCTGCCAAGCGCAAGCCTGCCAAGAAGGCCGCGAAGAAGGCCCGTCGTCCCGCGAAGCGCAAGGCTGCCTCCGTGGCGATGCCTTCCGCTCCCGCGCCGATGATGTAAGCAGACCCCGAAAAGCCGTAAATCGAGTTCCCCCTTCGCAGCCCAGGCGAAGGGGGAATTTTTTTTACCGGGCCGTTTAGCGCGGCTTGGCGCGCGAGGTCGAGGCTTCGCTGCCGGCGGTTTCCGGCGTGGACTGCAGGCGGCTCGCGTAGAGCAGGTCCACGTCGTCCTCGTCCACGTCGAGCCAGTCGCCGGACAGGCCGAGCGCGCTGTCGAGCACGGTCGGGACCAGGCCGCTGGGCACGCCGCTCGTGCTGTTCCAGAGCACGACGATGCCGATGTCGCGTTCGGGCAGCAGCGCGATCGCGCCGCGGTAGCCCTGCACGGCGCCGCCATGGAACACGACGCGGTGGCCGGCGTAGTCGTAGATGCGCCAGCCGATGCCGTAGCCGGCATCCTGCAGGCGCGAGCGCCGCCAGGACGAGCCGCGCATCTCGCTCGGCGTCTCGATCACCGGCGAATGCAGCGTCGCCAGCAGCGGCGCGGGCAGCACGTCGGGACGATGGCCGGTCTGCGCGACCAGCCATTGCGCCATGTCGCTGATGCTGGCGTTGACGCCGGCGGCGGGCGCGACGCGGTAATAGGTCGGCTGCGGCGCGGACAGCGACACCCAGCCGCGGCGGCCGCGCACGTGCGGGCGCGCCCAGCGCGGGCTGGCCTCGATGCCTTCCAGGCCGTAGCTCGCGTCGTCCATGCCGAGCGGCTTGAAGATGCGGCGCGACACGGCTTCGCTGAAGAAGCGGCCGGTGGCGCCGAACACCACGTCGCCGATCAGGCTGAAGGCGACGTTCTGGTACGCGTAGCAATCGCCCGGCGCGCAGGTCATCGGCGCGTACGCGAGCTTCTGCACGAGGCTGCGATAGTCCTCGCCGCCTTCGACGAGGCCGTCGTAGGCGTTGTGGGTGAGGCCGACGCGGTGGCTCAGCACTTCGGCAACGGTGAGTTCCTGTGCGGCGCCGGGCTTCGACAGTTGCAGGCCCGGCATGTAATCGGCGACGTGGCTGTCCCAGCGCAGCGACCCCTCGGACACCAGCAGCCCGGTGACGGTGCCGGCGAACGCCTTCGACAGCGAGGCCAGGCGGAACACGGTGTGTGCGTCGATGGGCTCGCCGGTGTCGACGTCGATCGTGCCGTAGCCGCGCGCGGACAGGATGCGGCCGTCACGGACGATGGCCATCGCCATGCCGGGCACGCGGCCCTTCGCGACCATCGCCTCCGCCATCGCCTCGAAGCGCGCGACGTCGAAGCCGGCCGCGGGCGCGAGCACGCGAGGCGCGGGCAGCTGCGATACCTGGTCGGCGGCGACGGGCGGCGAAGGCGGCGAGGTGGTGACGACGGTGGCCAGCCGCGGCGGCGCCGGCTCGGGCGTGGTCGCCGTGCTGCCCAGCGCGAGCGGCAGGAGCACCGCGAGCGCGGCGAGGCGGGGCTTGCGCCAACGGAGGCGGTCGCGGCTTTGGGTGTCTTTCATCGGCCATGCCCCCTGCGTATGCTGAGCCTGCCGTCCGATCATAACGCGTGATCCGGACTTTGCATGAACAAGGGGAGCTTCGATGGGCATGCTGCTGATCCTGCTGGTAATTGTGGCCGTCGTCGCATTTTGGGCGATGGGCATCTACAACGGCCTGGTCACGGCCCGGAACGCCTACAGGAACGCGTTCGCGCAGATCGATGTGCAGCTCCAGCGTCGCTTCGACCTGATCCCCAACCTGGTCGAGACCGCCAAGGGCTACATCAAGCATGAGCGCGAGACGCTGGAGGCGGTGATCGCCGCCCGCAGCGCCGCGATGTCGGGCCTGGCCGCCGCGAAGGCGAGCCCGGGCGATCCGTCGGCGATGGCGGAACTGGCCAGCTCGCAGGGCATGCTCAATGGCGCGCTCGGCCGGCTGATGGCGGTCGCCGAGGCCTATCCGGACCTCAAGGCGAACCAGAACATGATGCAGCTGTCCGAGGAGCTCACCTCCACGGAGAACAAGGTCGCGTTCGCGCGCCAGGCCTTCAACGATTCGGCGATGGCCTACAACAACCGGCGCGAGGTGTTTCCCTCGAGCGTGGTCGCGGGCATGTTCCAGTTCGCCCCGGCGGCGCTGCTGGAGATCGCGGCGGACCAGCAGGCAGCGGTGCGCGCGGCGCCGAAGGTGCAGTTCTGAATGGCCGGGAATAGGGAATTGGGATCGGGAAGCAGGGATTCGCAACGCTTCCGGTCACCAGTCACTAGGTCCGGCTCTGCATGAACTTCTTCGAGCACCAGGCCGCCGCCAGGCGCGCATCCACGCGGCTGGTGCTGCTGTTCGGGCTTGCCGTGCTCGGCATCGTGGCCGCAGTCGACGCTGCGGTGTACGTCGCGGCGGGCGCGGGCATGATCCCGGCGGCGACGGTGCTGACGCTCGCGGTGATCGGCCTGTCGTCGCTGTACCGCATCGCCTCGCTGCGCGGCGGCGGCGAGCCGGTCGCGCTGCAGCTCGGTGGCGTGCCGGTGCCCGAGGACACCACCGACTTCAACCTGCGCCGGCTGCGCAACGTGGTCGAAGAGATCGCGATCGCCTCGGGCGTGCCGGTGCCGCGGATCTACGTGCTCGAGCACGAGGCGGCGATCAACGCCTTCGCCGCAGGCTATACGCCCGCCGACGCGGTGGTGGCGGTGACGCGCGGCGCGCTCGACCGGCTCAACCGCGACGAGCTGCAGGGCGTGATCGCGCACGAGTTCAGCCACATCCTCAACGGCGACATGCGCCTGAACATCCGCCTGATGGGCGTGCTGTTCGGGATCCTGGTGCTGGCGATCATCGGCCGCAAGGTCCTGCAGTTCGGTGGCGGCGGACGCGGCCGCGACCGCGGCGCCGCGGCGGTGCTCGTGGCCGCGCTCGTCGCGATCGTGGTCGGCTACGTCGGGCTGTTCTTCGCGCGCATGATCAAGGCCGGCGTGAGCCGCCAGCGAGAATCGCTGGCCGACGCGAGCGCCGTGCAGTTCACGCGCCAGGCGGGCGGGCTCGCCGGCGCGCTGAAGAAGATCGGCGGCCTCGATGCCGGCTCGCGCCTCAACGACAGCGGCAATGCCGAGGAAGTGAGCCACATGCTGTTCGGCGAAGGCCTGCAGGTGTCGCGGCTGTTCGCCACCCATCCGCCGCTGCTCGAACGCATCCAGGCGCTCGAACCCGGTTTCCGACCGGAGCAGCTCGAATCGCTGCGCAGGCACTGGGCGATGTCGCCGCCGGATGGCGCCGGCGAAGACGTTGCGCTGGGCCTGGTCGGCGGCAGCGTGGCCGCGCTGCCAGCGGTGGGCGCGGAACTCGCGATGAACCCGTCGACGGTCGTGGCCCAGGTCGCGACGCCGTCGCCTGGCGATTACGCGCGCGCCGACGCGATCGCCACGCGCATCCCGGCGTCGCTGCGCGCGCTGGCCGGGCAGCGCGAAGCGGTGATGCCGCTGTTGCTTGGCCTGCTGCTGGACGACGAACCCGGCCTCGCCGCCAACCAGCGCATGGAAATCGCCGCGCGCCTCGGCGCCGACGTCGCCGATGCCGCGACGCGCCTGCGCGCCGGTGAGCTGGCCGGCCTGCATCCGATGCTGCGCCTGCCGCTGGCCGCGCTCGCGTTCCCGGTGCTGCGGCTGCGCCCGCGCCCGCAGCTGGAATCCTTCCTCGACGCCGTGCAGGCCGTGGCCAACGCCGACGGCGTGGTGTCGCTGTTCGAATATTGCCTGGGCCGCCTGCTGCAAGCGCAGGTGCGCGATTCGCTGGAGCCGGGGAAGCACGCGCGCTTCGGGCGCCGCAAGCTCGCCGACGCCGGCAGCGAAGTCGCGACGCTGCTGTGCGTCGTCGCGCAGGCCGGCAACGACGATCCCGGCGAGGCGAAGCGTGCCTACCTCGCGGGCATGGACC
The DNA here is from genome assembly GCA_035497155.1 of Luteimonas sp. Taxonomy (GTDB): domain Bacteria; phylum Pseudomonadota; class Gammaproteobacteria; order Xanthomonadales; family Xanthomonadaceae; genus Cognatiluteimonas. Next base: position 1,546 of record DATJDY010000127.1, on the reverse strand, counting down.
GCGCCCTGCCGCGCGAACACCTGCCGTACCTGCCCCGCGATGGCGTGCAGGTGCTCGATGGCGCGTGGGCCGTGCTCGACGCGCTGGATCCGCTGGCGCGGCAGTTGCTGGTCGAGGGCATCACCGCGACGATCGCGCACGACGGGCGCGTCGGCGTGGCCGAGGCGGAACTGCTGCGGACGATCTGCGGCGTGCTGCGCTGCCCGCTGCCGCCTATGCTGGAAGGATGAAGCTCGCCGCGCGCTCGGCGATCATGATCGCCGGCGCGTTGGTGTTGCCGGTGGGCAGCGCCGGCATCACCGAGGCGTCCACCACGCGCAGGCCGTCGATGCCGCGCACCCGCAACTGCGGATCGACCACGGCGCCTTCGTCGCTGCCCATGCGGCAGCTGCCGACCGGGTGGTACACGGTTTCGGCCTTGGCGCGGATGAAGTCGGCCAGCGCGGCATCGTCCAGGTCGTCGCGCGCGGGGAAGATCGGCGCGCCGCGGTAGCGGTCGAACGCCGGTTGCGCCAGCAGCTCGCGCGAGAGGCGCGCGCACTCGATCATCATCTTCAGGTCGAAGCCCTCCGCATCGCCGAGGTAGTTCGCCTCGATCCGCGGCGCCTCGGCTGCGTTCGTGCTGGCCAGGCCGATGCGGCCGCGGCTGCGCGGATGCAGGAAGCAGGCGTGCAGCGTGTAACCGTCGCCGGGCAGGCGGTTGCGGCCATGGTCGTCGAGCATCGCCGGCACGAAATGGAACTGGATGTCGCAGCGCGCATCCGGCGCCAGCACCGAGCGCGCGAAGCCGCCGGCTTCGGCGACGTTGCTCGTGCCCGCGCCGCGGCGGCCGCGCAGGAAATAGTCGAACGCGATCTTCGCCTCGCTCGCGCGGTCGTAGCTGACGCCCGGAACGGCGTGGCGCAGCGTGCAGATGTCGAGGTGGTCCTGCAGGTTCGCGCCGACGCCTGGCGCATGGAACAGCGGCGCGATGCCATGGCGGCGCAGCTCCGCCTCCGGCCCGATGCCGGACAGCATCAGCAGCTGCGGCGAATTGACGGCGCCGCCGCACAGCAGCACCTCGCGCGCCGCACGGGCCTGCGCCACGCGCGTGCCGCAGGTATATTCGACGCCGACCGCACGCGTGCCGTCGAACAGCAACCGACGCGCCAGCGCGCCGGTCACGACTTCGAGGTTGGGGCGCTGCAGCACCGGCCGCAGGTACGCGACGGCCGCCGAGCAGCGCGCGCCATCGCGCTGCGTCACCTGGTAGAGCCCGACGCCGGCCTGGCGCGGGCCGTTGAAGTCCTCGTTGCGCGTAAGCCCCGCCTGGACACCGGCCTCGACGAATGCGCGCGACAGTGGATTGACGTGCCGCAGGTCGGCGACCGAAAGCGGACCGTCGGCGCCGTGCAGCGCATCGGCGCCGCGCGCGTTGCCTTCGCTGCGCCGGAACCACGGCAGCACCGACGCCCAGTCCCAGCCTGTCGCGCCGAGCGCGTCCCAGCCGTCGTAATCGGCCGGGACGCCGCGGATGTAGCACATCGCATTGATCGAACTCGAGCCG
>DATJDY010000126.1:0-1791 GCA_035497155.1 Luteimonas sp. | reverse complement strand
CCACGGCGCGCAATGGGATCCCGACGAGATCGCCGACGCCGCGAGCACGCGCGAGGCGACGCGCCCGGCGATCGAGGACCGCGACCTTGGCGTGCTCGGTGCTGCGTTGTCCGTGGAGCCGGCGACGGCCACGGCGGATTCCGCGGCCCCCGGAGACGCCCCCGCGGCCGACGATGCGCCGCCGACCGCGGTACACGAACGCAGGCCGGTGGCCGCGGCGCCCGCCAACCCCTTGCGCGCACTCGTGGCGGCCGCGCTGCGCCCCTTGCACCGACCACCGCAAGCCCAGGCCGGCGTGGTGTCCGCCGTCTCCACCGTGCCGGCGGCACGCCAGGCCATTTCCAGCGTCGGAGTGCCGGCGCCCACCTCGCAAGCACCGGCATCGAACCCGACGATCACGCCGCCGCCGCCGCCGGCTCCGTCGCCGGTCGCGCCGGCTCTGGTCGCCGCCAAGATGCCGGCCCCAGCACCTTCGCCGGCGGCAGCCCCGCCCGCGACCGCGTCCACCCTGCAACAGGCGGCGCCCAGGATCGGGTCGGAGGAGGCCGCGCTCGTTGCCGTACGCCTGCCATTGGCGGAGCAGCGGGTTGCCCAGCTGACGGGGTACCTCGCATCGCGCCCCAACGCCGTGCCCCTGTGGGACAACGTCCAGGCCATGACCGAAACCGACCAGGCACGCCAGCGACTCAACGCGCGCAAGGGCAGCCAGCTGGAACTGAGTGGTCGTGCCTGGCGCATGCGCCCCGAACAAGCCAGCCTCAGCGCCGATTATCGTTGCCGCTCGTCCAGCGACGTACCGTGCAATGGACGCCTCCAAGTGACGCTCGTCTGGCGCGAAGGCCTGTGGCTCGTGCACGGCGTCACGCTGGGGCCGTCGGCATGAGCGGGCAGGGCGCCACACCCGCGCGTATCGCCATCGCCACGATGGGCATCGTGCTGCTCGCCTGGATCGGGTGGATCACGGTCCAGGCAACGCGCGTCGATCTCCTCGCCGGTTCGGACCCCGAAGCCGCCTTGCGGCTCGATCCGGACCATCCGCAGGCGCTGCTCGCCGTCGCACGCCGACAACTGCGCGCGGGCGACACGAATGCGGCGACGGCGACCGCGCGCCACCTGCTCGCCGTCGCGCCTGGACGGGGCGACGCCTTCGCCGTCCTCGCACTCGCGGCCATCGCCCGCGGCGATGCCGACGCCCCCCGGCTGCTCGCGATTGCCGTGCAACGCGCACCGCGCGATCGCGACGTGCGGGTGCAGGCCGCCCTGGCGGCACTGAAGGCGCAGGACGTACCTGCGGCGATGATCCAGATCGACGCGCTGCTGAGGCTCAGCCCCCAGCGCGGGAAAGTGCTGTATCCGCTGCTTGCGCAACAGGCGCAGGACCCGAAGTTCGCGGCCGTGCTCGCGCAGGCCCTCTCGCGCGATCCGCCGTGGCGTGCGGCGTTCCTCAATGCGCTTGCCGGGAAGGACGCACCCGCGCTCGGCGCCGACAACGTCTACAGCTGGCTGGCGCAGCATGGCGAGTTGACGCAAGCGGAAGTGGCACGCTGGCTCGATCGCATGTTCGCCGACGAGCGCTGGGGCGACGCCTTCGCGCGCTGGATCGGCACGCTCGGCCCGGGACCGCTGGTCATTCCGCCGGTACGCAACGGCGGCTTCGAACAGGAGATCACGGGCATCGGTTTCGACTGGCGCAACGATCCGGTCAAGGGCGTGTTCACGGACATCGAGGAAGGCGCCGGCACGCGCGGCAGTCGCGCGGCGCACCTCCACTTCATCGGCCAGGCCGAGCGC
>DATJDY010000125.1:0-1956 GCA_035497155.1 Luteimonas sp. | reverse complement strand
GCCGGCCCGATCGCGACGGGCCCGCCATCACCCGCAACCCGCGCCTTGCCTCCCTGGTCCGGAACGCCTGAGACCATGACGTTGCCACGCTCGGAGACCCTGAAGCCGCCGGTGGGCGCCGCGATCGACGGTGCGGCCGCTTTCCATCTGCACGGCGCCGATCCGCAGCAGCGCATGCTCGATGCCTGCTTCCTCGGGCCCTATGGCGAGAACGACGGCCTGCTGGAAAAGCTCGTCGTCGAATTCCTGCGCGACCACGTGTACTGGCGGCGCATCTTCCATCCGGCCGATCCGCCCGCGATCCCGACCAGCGCCACGCAACGCCCCGGGTACCAGCAACTCGAGGCGCGGATGCGCCGCGAACTGCACCAGCTGTCGGCCGCGCTGAAGCAGTCGGTGCCGTTCCACAGCCCGCGCTACCTCGGCCACATGGTCTCCGACCTGCTGCTGCCCGGGCTGGCGGCGCAGATCCTGACCCTGCCCTACAACCCGAACAACGTCAGCGAGGACGCCGCGCCGGTGACGGTGGACCTCGAGGTGCGCGCCGGCCTGCAGCTCGCGCGCATGCTCGGCTATCCGCACGATCCGGCGCTGCCGGCCTGCGCGTTCGGCCATCTCGCGTCCGGCGGCACCTCGGCCAACCTGCAGGCGCTGCGCCTGGCGCTCGCGCTGAAGGCCTTCCCGGTCGCGCTGCGCGCGGCGAACGTGCCGTGGGAAGACCTGCCGCCCGACGACTGGGCCGCTTTCAACCTCGGGCACGACGCCGGCATCGCCCTGCTGCAGCACTGGCAGGACTGGCTCGGCCGGCTCGCGCCGCGCGAGCGTCGCCACTGGCGCGCGCAGGTCGACGCCCAGCGCCTCGAACAGCTCGGCATCGCCGCATTCTTCGACCTCCACCGCGAGCTGCGGCCGCCGGTGGTGCTGGCGCCGTGCACGGCGCACTACTCGTGGAGCAAGGGGCTGAAGCTGCTGGGCCTTGGGCGCGCGCAGCTGCGGCCGGTCGCGCAGCACGGCATGCGCATGGACGTCGACGCGCTCGCCGAATGCATCGGGGCCTGCGAGCGGGACCGGCAACCCGTGCTGCTGGTGGTCGGCGTGCTCGGCACCACCGAATACGGCAGCATCGATCCCATCGGCGGGATCTGCGATGCGCGCGACGAGGCGCAAGCCCGCGGCTTCGGTTTCGGCGTGCACGTGGATGCCGCCTGGGGCGGCTACCTGGCCAGCCTGTTCCGCAACCCGGATGGCAGCCTGCGGACCCGCGATGAAGTCGCCGAGGGCTTCCACGCGTTCCCGTCGACGCAGGTGCATGCCGCGTTCGCCGCGCTGGGACGCACCGACTCGATCACCGTGGATCCGCACAAGCTCGGTTACCTGCCCTACGGCGCCGGAGCCTTCGTCTGCCGCGACCACCGCGCGATGGCCCTGCTCGCCGAGGGCGCCGACTACGTGTTCCATGGCGACGCGCCGGCCGACTACCTCGCCCATTACCGCAGTCTCGGCCTGTACACCATCGAAGGCTCCAAGCCGGGCGCCGCAGCCGCCGCGGTCCACGTGACGCACAAGGTGCTGCCGCTGGACCACGAAGGCTTCGGCCAGCTGCAGCAGCATTCGATCCGCGCCGCCGAGGCCTTCCACGCCGGCGCGCAGTCACTGGCGGCCGCGGTCGCGGACGTGGCGACGGTCTGCGTCCCCTTCGCGCCCGACACGAACCTGGTGTGCATGGCGGTGAACCCGCGCGGCAACCGCAGCATCGCCGCCGCCAGCGCGTGCGTGCGCGCGCTGCACGACGGGCTGCGCAGCAACCCGCGGCAGCCGTTGCAGTCGCATGAATTCTTCGGCTCGGTCACGAGCCTGCACCTCGACCTGCTCGACGCACACGGGCCCGGCGACGACGACGGCCTGGTGGTCCTGCGCCACACGCTGATGAATCCCTACCTGATCGACCGCGAGAAC
>DATJDY010000124.1:0-5011 GCA_035497155.1 Luteimonas sp. | reverse complement strand
GTCCGGGAAGTGGTACAGCACATGGTGCGCGAACTCGCGCCAGCCGAGTTGCCGCAGGTAAGACTCCAGGTCCGGGCGACGCGACAACGGAACGTCCGCGGCGGTCCGGACGAGGTGATGGTGCACCTGCCGGACCGAAATCTCGCCGAAATGCAGGTGCGGCGATAGGCGGGACGTTCCATGCCGCGCCGGCAGGTCGCGCTGCGCCGGATATGCGTGCAGCGCGCTGTCGCCGAAGATGTCGAGCAGTTCCCGCGCGCCCGCTTCACCGGGACGCCATGATTCGGCCAGGCCGCCCGCCCAGTCGCGTCGCGGCAGCAGGTGCAGGCCGCGCAGCGGTAGCGCGCCGGGCAACGGCAGGCCGCCACGGATGCGCGGCGCGGGCAGCGGCGCTTCGGCTTGCACGCGCGGACGGATGCGCCGCCAGAACGGAGTGAACACGCGATAGGGACCGCCCGTTCCGTTGGCGACTTCCCAGGGTTCGACCCAGAGGTTCGCGTTGTGGCTGTGGACCGCCACGCCCAGCGCGCGCAGCGCTGCCATCACCCGGCGGTCGGCATCGATGGCGGCGGGTTCGTAGCGACGGTTCCAGTACACGGACGTCGCGCCGCTCGCCGCCAATGCGCTGCGCAGCACCTCGAGGGTGTCGCCGCGAAGCACCTGCAGGGAGCCGCCGATCCCGCGCAGGTTGTCGTCGAGGGCTTCCAGCGAATGGTGCAACCACCAGCGGCTGGCCGCCCCCGGCGCCCAGGCGCCAGCGTCGCCGGCCGTGTCGATGTAGACGGGGATGATGCTCGCGTGCGCGGCGCAGGCCGCGTGCAGCGCCGGATTGTCGGCAACGCGCAGGTCGCGACGGAACAGGACCAGCGCCGCGCCCGCCCCCACGACTCAGAACCGCAGGATCGGCTGCAGCGCCCGCGCGAACCAACCCGAGAACCGCAGCGGCGCATCGAGCGCGGCGACGCAGACGCAGGGCACGCCTTCCGTCGTGACCGGCTGGTGGCGCACGTGCTCGTCGAGGTCGGCGACGTCGCCGGGGCCGAAGTGGCCGAGCATGTCGGTGTAGGCGCCGTCCAGGATCATCGTCAGCTCGGTGCCCTCGTGGCCGTGCAGCGGCAGGCGGCTCGCCGGCGCGATGCGCAGCAGGATCAGTTCGCCGCCCTGCACGCCGCGGGCGCGGATGCGCTGCACGCCGGGCGCGATCCGCCGCCAGCGCAACGCGCGCATCGACGGGCCGAACCACGGATGCAAGGCCGCCGGCAGCCGGTCCGGATCCGGCGGCGCGAGGGCGTCTGCCGCGAGCGCGTCGAGGTCGTGCGCGACTAGCGGCGCTTCGCGCGGCGCCGCGTCGATCAGCGCGAGCATCGCGTCGCGCGCGCCGGCGGGCAGCTCGGACGGCTGCTGCATGCCGACCAGCGCACCACCGATCCGGTCGGCCTCCCACACGCGCTGCCGGCAATGCGCGCAGCGCTCCAGGTGCGCGGACGCGACGACGGCCAGGGCCTGCGACAGTGCGCCGCCCGAGTACGCGATCACGGTGGATTCGTCGAGATGGCGGACCGGGGTCATTCCGAAGCTCCCATGGCCGAGCGCAGCCGGCCGACGGCGCGATGGATGGCTGATTTCACCGAACCCAGCGGCATTCCGGTCTCCAATGCGATTTCACGATGGCTGCGCGCCTCCAGGTAGGACATGCGGACGAGTCGCGCCTGCATCGCCGGCAGCCGCTCGATCGCCGCGGCGAGCATGCGCTGGTCGACATAGCCTTCCGGCGCGGCGGGATCCGGGCTTGCCGCGCAGCCGGCGTCCAGGTGCTCAAGCCCCTCCTGGAGCGGCCGCCAGTGCGGCTCGCGCCGCACCTGGTCGATGAACAGGTTGCGCGCGATGCGGAACAGCCAGGCATCGAGGCTGGCGCGCGACGGGTCGAAGAGCGCCGACTTCCGCCACAGCGCCAGCAGGGCGTCCTGGACGAGCTCGTCCGCGCGCGACGGGCTGGCGCCCAGGCCCAGCAGATAGCGGCGCAGCCTCGGCGCGAAGTGGTCGTAGATCCGCATGAACGCGGCACGGTCCGCGCGCCTGGCCACCGCGACCATGAGCCCCGCCCAGACGCGCGCGTCCGCAACGTCGCCCACGGGCGCGTCGACGCGGGGCTTGCGCCCGGCATCGCTCAATGCAGCCACCCGCTTGTCGCTGTCGTCCATCCCGGCCGTCCTGGGGTCGATGTCCCTTATACGCGCCAGGGCAGCGATCGGTTGCAGCGTCGACGCACGACGTGCGGGCGCGAGATGCGGCGCCGGCGTCGGCTATGCTGGCTCCGGACCAACACCGGTGCCAGGGGCCCGCCATGGTTGAACGTTTCGCGTGGCGCGCGCTGGCCGGCGTCGCCCTCGCCTCCTGCCTGCTGTGGCCCGGCCGCGCGCCGGCGCAGGCCTGGCCGGGCCTGCGCCCGCCCGACCACGGGCACAGCGGCAAGCTGCTGCTCACCGGCGGCGTCTCCACCATCGAAGGCGCGGCCGGCGGCGGCCTGGTGCCATGGGCGCTCATCGGCGGCCAGGGAACGCGCGACCAGGTCGGCGGCAATGTCTTCATGACGCGCGTCGGGCTGGACGACTTCACCCTGGCAACGGCCGGCGTGCTGGTCGGCATCCACGATCGCATCGAACTGAGCGTGGCGCGGCAGGCCTTCGACACGCGCGACGTCGGCACCGCGCTTGGCCTCGGCCGCGGTTTCACCATCCACCAGGACGTGGTCGGCGCGAAGCTCCGGATCGCCGGCGATGCGGTGCTCGAGCAGGACCGCTGGCTGCCGCAACTCGCCATCGGCATCGAGTACAAGGCGAACGACCGCGGCGCGCTGCTGCAGGCCATCGGTGCGCGCGACGACCACGGCATCGACGTGTATGCGAGCGCGACCAAGCTGTACCTGGCGCAGGGCGTGCTGGCCAGCGCCACCTTGCGCGCGACGCGGGCCAACCAGTTCGGCTTGCTGGGTTTCGGCGGCGACCGGCACGGCGGCTATCGGCTGCAGGCCGAGGGCTCGCTGGCACTGCTGCTGGATCGCCACGTGGCCGTCGGCGTGGAATACCGCACGAAGCCCGACAACCTCGGCATCGCGCAGGAAGACGCCGCGTGGGACGCCTTCGTCGCGTGGGCACCGGGCCGGCACGTGTCGCTGACGCTGGCCTACGTCGACCTCGGCAACATCGTCGTTGCATCCCAGCGCGGCGCGTATGCCTCGCTGCAACTGGGCTTCTAGGAGATCACCATGGTCGCGCGCCTGTCCGTGCTGTTGCTGCTCGTCGCCTGCTGCGCCCCCGTCGCCGCGCAGCAGTCACCGGCAACTCCGGTGGGTGTGCCGGATCCGGCGCCGGCGCACGCGGAACTGATCGCGACCTTCCACGCGTTCGGCGGCGAAGCCGGCCTGCACGCGCTGATGGAGGATTTCGTCGCGCGGCTGGTCGCCGATCCGCGCACGCACCGCTTCTTCGCCGACATCGACCAGGCCGCCTTCAAGTAGCATCTCGCCGAGCAGTTCTGCGCCCTCCTCGGCGGTGGCTGCGCCTACACGGGCCGCGACATGGTCGAGGCGCACGCCGCCTTCGGCATCGACCGCGGCGCGTTCAATGCGCTGGTCGAGGACCTGCAGGAATCGATGTCCGCCCGCGGCATCCCGTTCCGGGCGCAGAACCGGCTGCTGGCGCTGCTGGCCCCGATGCATCGGGAAATCATCAACCGATAGCGCGCGCCGCGGGATGACCCGGCCTACGGCTTCCTGGTCGGGCGGCGCCAGCCGTCGATGGTCCGCTGCTGGCCACGCGCCACCGTGAGCCTGTCCTCCGGCGCGTCGGTCGTGATCACCGAGCCGGCGCCGATGGTCGCGCCCGCGCCGATCGCCACCGGCGCCACCAGCGAACTGTTCGAGCCGATGAACGCGCCGTCGCCGATGGTGGTCGTGGACTTGTTCACGCCGTCGTAGTTGCAGGTGATGGTCCCGGCACCGACGTTCACCTTGCTGCCGATCTTCGCGTCGCCGAGGTAGGTGAGGTGGTTGGCCTTGCTGCCGGGACCCATTGCGGTGTTCTTGGCCTCGACGAAATTGCCGATGTGCACGCCGTCGGCGAGCACGGTACCGGGGCGCAGGCGGGCGTACGGGCCGATCATCGCGGCGCCATCGGTGCGCGCGCCCTCGATGTCGCAGTGCGCGCGCACGACGGTGCCGGCCGAAAGCGACACGTCACGCAAGCGCGTGAACGGGCCGATGCGCACGTTGTCGCCCAGTGCCACGTCACCCTCGAACACCACGTCGACGTCGATCTCGACATCGCTGCCGGCGCTGACGCGGCCGCGCACGTCGACGCGCGCCGGGTCGGCGAAGCGCACGCCCTGCGCGCACAGCGCGCGCACGGCGCGCAGCTGGAACGCGCGCTCGAGCTGCGACAGCTGCCACGGATCGTTCGCGCCCTCGGCTTCCATCGGGTCGGCGACCAGCACGATCTCCGCCGGCGTGTATTCGGCCGCGGCCTGCGCGAACACGTCGGTGAGGTAGTACTCGCCCTGCGCATTGTCGTTGCGCAGCGCGGCGAGCCAGCGGCGCAGCGCCGCGGCGTCGGCGGCGATGACGCCGGTGTTGACGGTGCCGATCGCGCGCTCGTCGTCGGTCGCGTCCTTCTGCTCGACGATGCGCGCGACGTTGCCCTCCGCATCGCGGACGATGCGTCCGTATCCGGTGGGGTCGGCGGGCTCGGCGGCGAGCACCGCCAGCGCGCCCGGCGCGTCGAGCAGGCGCCGCAGCGTGGCGGAAGTAATGAGCGGCACGTCCCCGTACAGCACCAGCACGCGCGCCTCTTCCGGAACGCCGGGCAGCGCCTGCTGCACCGCGTGGCCGGTGCCGAGCTGTTGCGCCTGTTCCGCCCACTGCAGCGAGGTGTCGGCGGCGAATGCCGCGCGCACCTGGCCGCCGCGATGGCCGTACACCACGTGCACCGCGGCCGGCTGCAGCTCGCGCGACGCA
>DATJDY010000123.1:0-6001 GCA_035497155.1 Luteimonas sp. | reverse complement strand
AAAGCCAGGCCGCCGCGCTGCGGGTGATGCGCGGCCGCGTGGATGGCCTGCTCGCGATTTCGCCGTATGCCGGTCTCGATGTCGCCGCCGCGCGCCTGCCGGCATCGCTGCCGGTGCTGCTGCTCGACAGCGACCCGGCGGCCGAGGGCGTCGCCACGCTGGCGGTGGACAACTACGCCGGCGCGCTCGACATGATGGAGCACCTGGCCGATTGCGGTTACCGCAACATCGCCTTCGTCTCGGGACGGCGCCCGCACTTCAACGCGGAGGAGCGCCTGCGCGGCTATCTCGATGGCCTTGCACGCTTCGTGCCGGGTGCCGAGCCGTGGGTGGTCGAGGGCGACTTCGACGTGCAGACCGGCACGCATGCGGGCGAGGTGCTGCTCGAGGCGCCACGGCGTCCGGATTGCGTGTTCGCGGCCAACGACATGATGGCGCTGGGTTGCATGTTCGCGTTCCAGCGCGCCGGCCTGCGCGTGCCCGAGGACATCGGGCTGGCCGGCTTCAACGACATCCCGCTCGCCAGCCACACCGCGCCGCCGCTGACCAGCGTGAAGATCGACATCGCGCGCCTGGGCACGGATGCGTTCACGATGCTGCTGGACCGGATGGTGGATGGCTCGGCGATCCCGTCGCGCCTCGTGCAGCCGAAGCTGATGGTGCGAGGGTCGACGCGGCGCGTCGGTACGACGCAGTAGCGCCTACGGCGCCCAGTAGACCTGCAGCGCGGCGCCTGGCGTGAGGAACGCCAGGCGCACCGGCATCTCGCGCATGTCGCTGCCGCCGAGTGCTTCCTCGAAGCGCGCGCGCTTCCCCGCGCCGCGCAACAACAGCAGGCGCGTGTGCGCGGGCGCCAGGCCCGCGGGCGTCAGGCTGATGCGTCGCGACCACGGCCCGGCGCCGGGGCAGCCGGTGGCATCCACGGCAACATAGGCATTGCGGCTGTCGAGCGCGTCGGCGAGTCCGCGCATCCGCGGGAACAGCGAGGCGGTATGGCCGTCGTCGCCCATGCCCAGCACCACCGTGCCGGGCGCATGGCGCGCGTGCAGGTTCGCATCGGCCACGGCTTCCTCGATGCTTCGGCCCGTTCGCGTCAGCGGTTCGAAGCGCGCACCGGCGGCGTGCCCGCGCAGGAGGTGCTCGCGCACCAGGTGCGCGTTGCTGTCCGGATCGTCCGGGCGCAACCAGCGTTCGTCGACGAGCGCGACATCCACGCGCTCCCATTCCAGCGGCGCCTGCGACAGTGCGCGGAACACCGGCGCCGGCGTGGTGCCGCCCGAGAGCAGCAGTCGCGCGCGCGGGTGCGCCATCAGGTCCCGGCGCAGCGCGGCCGCGATCGCGACGGCGGCGGCCCACGACCACTGGTCGTCGTTGCGGAACTCGTGCAGCGACACCGGCAGGTCGCGGACGGCGCTCACGCCGCGACTCCGGCAGCGCGGTCGGCGGCGATCACGGCGGCGCCGAGCAGGCCGGGTTGCGGATGGACGATGGCGAGCGTCGGCACCGCGGCCATTGCGGGGGCGAAGCGCCCCTTGCCCTCGAAGCGCTGCCGGAAGCCCGAGCGGCGCAGCGCCGGCAGCAGTGGCGGCACCAGGCCGCCGCTGAGGTAGGCACCGTCCCAGGCACCGCAGGCCAGGACCAGGTCGCCGACGATGGCGCCGAACGCCGCGCAGAAGGCGTCCACGGCCTGCTCGCAGCGCGGGTCGCCCGCGGCGGCGCCCGCGGTCACGTCCTCGGGTTCCAGGTGGCCGGGATCCTCGCCCGCGATCGCGCCGAGCGCACGATGCAGGTTGACCAGCCCGGCGCCGCTGGCAAGCCGCTCGTTGGAGACGCGCCCGAATTCGCGCGACAGCTGCTCCAGGATCGCGACCTCCATCGGCGTGCCCGGTGCGAAGCCGGCATGCCCGGCTTCGGTCGCCAGCGCGACCCAGCGACCGCCGCGGCAGGCGAGCACGCCGACGCCGAGCCCGGTGCCGGCGCCGGCCACCACGGCCGTGGCCCCGTCGCGCAACGCGGCGGCGGGAAACGGGCCGCCCACCGGCGCGACATCCGGGGCCGCGAGCTGGCGCACGGCCATGGCCTGCGCGACGAAATCGTTGACCAGCGCCACGTCGCCGAAGCCGAGCGCATCGCGGATGCGGTCCTCGGACACCACCCAGGGATGGTTGGTCATCCGCGCCTGGCCGTCGCGGACCGGGCCGGCGACCGCGGCGACCGCGCTGCGCACGCCGGCGGCTTCGCCGCGGGACTCCAGGTAGTGCCGCGCGGCGTCGGCGAAGGACGGGAAGCGGTCGACGGGGAACATCCCGACGCTGTCGTCGAGCAACGGCCGTTCCGCCGCGGGGTCGGCGAGCGCGAAGCGCGCGTGCGTACCGCCGATGTCGGCGAGCAGCGCACGCGTCGCGTTGGAAGGGACCTGGACCATGATGTCCCGACCATAGCAAACGCAGCCTCGCGCGGACCGCTATACTCGCTCGGGACGTCGGTGATTTCACCGGCAGACCGTATGCCGATTCAATGGCTTACGGTAAAAATTTCATCCATTTTCACGTTCGCGGCCGGGCACTCCGCCCCATGCCGCCGGGGCCCGACGACGCCGCATGCGCCTGTCCACGATCAAGCTGTCCGGTTTCAAGTCCTTCGTCGATCCGACCACGCTGCACCTGCCGACCAACATGACCGGCATCGTCGGTCCGAACGGCTGCGGCAAGTCCAACATCATCGACGCGATCCGCTGGGTGATGGGCGAGAGCGCGGCGAGCCGCCTGCGCGGCGATTCGCTCACCGACGTGATCTTCTCCGGCTCGTCGGCGCGCAAGCCGGTGTCGCAGGCGACGGTCGAACTCATCTTCGACAACGCCGATCGCACGATCACCGGCGAGTACGGCGCCTACGACGAGATCTCGGTCAAGCGCACCGTCGGCCGCGACGGGCAGAGCAACTACTACCTCAACGGCACCAAGTGCCGCCGCCGCGACATCACCGACCTGTTCCTCGGCACCGGCCTGGGGCCGCGCAGCTACTCGATCATCGAGCAGGGCATGATCAGCCAGATCATCGAGGCCAGGCCCGAAGACCTGCGCGTGTACCTGGAAGAAGCCGCCGGCATCTCCAAGTACAAGGAGCGCCGCAAGGAAACCGAAACCCGCATCCGCCACACCCGCGAAAACCTCGAACGCCTCGGCGACCTGCGCGAGGAGGTCGGCAAGCAGCTGGACCATCTCAAGCGCCAGGCGCGCCAGGCGGAGCAGTACCAGTCGATCCAGGCCGAGCGCCGCGTGCGCGACGCCGAGTGGAAGGCGCTGGAGTTCCGCGGCCTCGACGCGCGCCTGCAGGGGCTGCGCGAGAAGCTGGCCTCGGACGAGACGCGCCTGCAGCAGCTCGTCGCCGAGCAGCGCGAGGCCGAGCGCAAGATCGAGGAGGATCGCGCGCGCCGCGAGGATGCAGCCGAGGCGCTCAACAAGGCGCAGGCCGAGGTCTACCAGGTCGGCGGCACGCTCGCGCGCATCGAGCAGCAGATCGCGCACCAGCAGGAAATGGCGCAGCGCCTGCAGCGGGCGCGCGAGGAAGCGCAGGCGCAGCTCGCCGAGATCGGCGGCCACATCAGCGGCGACGAAGCGCGCCTGGCCGCGTTGCGCGACGCGATCGCGCAGGCCGAGCCGGAACTGGCGCGGTTGCAGTCGCAGGACCAGTCGGTGCAGGAAGCCTTGCGCGATGCCGAAGCGAAGCTCGCCGACTGGCAGCAGCGCTGGGACGCGCATGCGAAGTCGCAGGCCGAGGCCGCGCGCACCGGCGACGTCGAGCGCACCCGCGTCGAGATGCTCGACCGCCAGGCGCTCGACGCCGAGCGTCGCCGCGAACAGCTGTCCGCCGAGCGCGCCGGGCTGGACGTGGCCGCGCTGGCGGAAGCCTTCGCGAACATCCGCGCGCAGCACGACCAGCAGAAGGCGGCGCTCGACGGCATGACCGCCGATGTCGAGGCCCGCAAGCAGGCCGTGGTCGAGATGCAGGACCAGCAGCGCACCGCACAGTCGGAACTGGCCGAGGTGCGCAAGCACGCACAGGAAAAGCGCGGCCGCCTCGCGTCGCTCGAGGCGCTGCAGCACGCCGCGCTCGGGCAGGAACAGGGCGCCGCCGTCGAATGGCTGCGCCAGCAGGGGCTGGATTCGGCCGCGCGCGTCGGCGAGAAGCTCGTCGTCGAGCCGGGCTGGGAGAACGCGGTGGAAGCCGCGCTCGGCCAGCTCATCGAAGGCGTGCTGGTCGAGGCGCCCGAGGCGCTGGTGGAGGCACTGGGCGAACTGGGCGAGGGCCGGCTGACGCTGGTCGAGCCGAAGACCGGGGGCGCCGTGTTCGCACCGACGTCGCTCGCGGCGAAGGTGAAGGGGCCGGCCGCGATCCTGCGCATCCTGACCAAGCTGCACGCGGCCGAGACGCTGAAGGAAGCACGCGCGATGCTGCCTCGCCTGGGCGATGGCGAGTCGGTCATTACCCGCGCCGGCGAGCGCATGGGCGCGGGCTGGGTTCGCGTGTTGCGCTCCGGCGCGGCCAAGCAGGGCGCGCTGCTGCGCGAGCGCGAGATCCAGTCGCTGCGCGGCGAAATCGAACAGTTGCAGCATCGCGAGACCGAGCTCGAGCGCGGCCTCGCCGCGTGGCGCGACCGCGCGCTGGTCGCCGAGCAGCAGCGCGAGGACGCGCAGCGCGCGCTGTACCTCGCGCACCGTGGCGTGTCGGAACTCGGCGGCCAGCTGCAAGGGCAGCAGGGACGGCTGGATTCCGCGCGCACGCGCATCGAGAAGATCGAAGCCGAGCTCGCGCAGCTGGCGGAAACGCTGGAGGCCAGCCGCGGCCAGTCGCGCGAGGCGCGTGGCCGCCTGGAAGGCGCGGTCGGCAGCATGGCTGACCTGGAATCCGCGCGACGCGACCTCGACACCGAGCGCGCGGCGCTGCAGGAAGCACGCGACACCGCGCGGCTCGCCGCGCGCGAATCGCGCGACGCCGCGCACGCGATCGCCCTCGCCGTGGAAACGCAGCGCGCGCAGGTCAACGCGCTGGCGCAGTCGCTGGAGCGTATGGGTGGCCAGCGCGGCCAGCTCGATTCGCGCCTCGGCGAACTCGCCTCGCAGCTCGCCGACGGCGACTCGCCGGTGCGCACGCTCGAAGCCGAGCGCCAGGCGGCCCTGGAGGCGCGCGTCGCGACCGAGAAGGCCCTTGCCACTGCGCGCGCCACGCTCGAGGGCATCGACAACGAATTGCGCGGCAACGAGCAGACGCGCCACCAGCGCGACGAACAGGCGCTCGCGCAGCGCGAACGCATCGGCCAGCGCAAGCTCGACCAGCAGGCGCTGGTGATCAAGGCCGACCAGTTGACGGCCGCCGTGGTCGAAGCCGGTTTCGCCATGGACGAGGTGATCTCGACGCTGGCCGACGATGCGGACGTGGCCGCGTGGGAAAAGATGGTCGTCGACTTCGACGCCAAGCTGCGCCGCCTGGAGCCGGTGAACCTGGCGGCGATCCAGGAACACGCCGAATCCGCGCAGCGCAAGGAATACCTCGACGCGCAGGATGCCGACCTCACCAGCGCGCTGGAGACGCTGGAAGAGGCGATCCGCAAGATCGACCGCGAGACCCGCGGCCGCTTCAAGGACACTTTCGACCGCGTCAATTCGGGCGTGCAGGAACTCTATCCGCGCCTGTTCGGCGGCGGCCATGCCTACCTCGAGCTCACCGGCGAGGACCTGCTCGACACCGGCGTCACGATCATGGCGCGTCCGCCCGGCAAGCGCGTGTCCAGCATCTCGCTGCTGTCCGGCGGCGAGAAGGCGATGACCGCGGTCGCGCTGGTGTTCGCGATCTTCCGCCTGAACCCGGCGCCGTTCTGCCTGCTGGACGAGGTGGACGCGCCGCTCGACGAAGCCAACGTCGGCCGCTTCACCGCGATGGTCGGCGAGATGAGCGAGCACGTGCAGTTCCTGTTCGTCACCCACAACAAGGCGACGATGGA